>JAOZVJ010000032.1 GCA_029938215.1 Arcobacteraceae bacterium
ATGTTACTTCATTTTTATAATCCTACCTGCCCATTTTAGCAGTTCGCTTGACATCAATGATAGTTGGATTTTTCGTTTCATCTTTTTGGCTTTTATTTATTCATTTTAAAGAAGCAAAAACACTAGGAGTCTGCAAAATGATTTTTGGAACAGATTCTCTTTTGAATGGTAAAATTATTTTTGTAGATGCTTTGATTATAGCTTTACCTCTTTCAATAATTACAGTTATTATAGTTTCACTTTTAACAAAACCTATGGAAAATATACATTTGAATAAATGTTTTAAAGACTAAAAATATCAGCAAAGTAGTTTAATTTTACTTTGCTGATTTAATATAAATTATGCTTTTCTTTTTCCCTTAGCAAAATCAACAATATGTGATGATATATCATTTAAATGACAAATATCATTAATCGCACCTACTTCTATGGCTTTTGCAGGCATACCATAAACTACACAACTTTCTTTATTTTGTGCAATACAATATGCACTATTTTCAGATAATTCTTTTATTCCAATAGAACCATCATCTCCCATACCAGTCATAATAACTGCCATTGCACCACCGCCTGCACTATTATTTACACTTCTAAACAGCATATCTACACTTGGTTTATGACGACTAACTTTAGTAATATCCAAAAGTTTTGTAATATATTCATTACCTTTCTTTTCAATAACTAAATGCATATTTCCAGGAGCCAAATAAGCATGACCTTTTTCTAATATTATATTTTCATCTTTAACTTCCTGAACACTTACATTAGAATTACTATTAAGCCTTTGAGCAAAAGAGCTTGAAAATCCATATGGAATATGTTGAGCTATTACAATAGGAGGCAATCCTTCTGGTAATTTTTTAAAAACAGTCAATAAAGCTTCTATACCACCGGTTGAAGATCCAATTGCAATAATTTTATTTCCCATAAAAGTAGCTGGTCTTTTTGGATATACTTCATCTGGATGAACTTTTTTTTCGACTCCATCAGCATTTAAATCTACCTTTTTAATTTGCTGCTCTATTGGTGTAATAGGGTTTGGTTTTTTTCTTGTATATCTTTTTAAAAGAAAAGTAAGATTTAAAAGAATATCTTTAATTCTATCACTAAAATCACTCATTGTTTCATTGATTGATGGCTTTTGCACAAAACCTACTGCACCATCATCAAAAATATCACTACCTTTTACACTTTCACCTGATATTACTACAGCAGGCATTGGATGAAGTCTCATAAGATTTCTAAGAAAAGTTACTCCATCCATTTTTGGCATATTTATATCAATTGTTACCAAATCTGGCTCTAGTTGTTTAATTTTTTCTCTTGCTTCAAATGCATCAACAGCAACATCCACAACTTCAAATTCATCAATATCATTTATCATATCTTTAACAATTTTTCTCATAGAAGAAGAATCATCAATAACAAGTACTGTAAACAAACTATTAACCTTAATTTTTTATTTTTAAAATAATTCTATATCCATGGTTTCTTCACTTGAAGGTTTTTCATCAAGCTCAAAAATACCAGTGCCAGAAACATATTCGGCAGTTGCAGGTTGTCTAACGGACAGCTCTCTTTGAAGAGCTTTTTCTTCAGCAACAACTTCATTGTTTATATTTGTATTTTGAACATTTTTTATAAAGGTTTCAAATCTTGCTGCTAATAATACAACTCTACCTTCTGTTCCTCTAGTATGATTAGATAATACTCTAAAACCTTCTGATGAACAAAAATCACTAGCAAATTCTACATTCCTATGTCCAATACTTTTACCAGATAAACCAATACTCATAATATCAGCTCCTCCAGAAATTTTAACTGCCATATTTTCTTTTCTACATCCAAGTTTATACATTTCATTTAACATAGCTTCGACTGAATATAAACCATATTTCATATCTTCATTACTGTTAGAAGTAGCTGGCAATAAAAAATGATTCATTGCTTTAATTTTTTTTTCCTTATCGTAAAACATAATAGCAACACAAGAACCCAATAAAGTTTTAAAAGCAATATTATAATTATCTCCAACTACGGCAAATTCTCCACCAATTACAGTATGAGTAGGATAACCTTTGACTACTTGTGTAATCCTAGAGCTTGATATTTTTTCAACACTACCATCTTTATGCCCTAAAATTATCAATCAAAATCCTTTGTTTTGATAAAAATATTTTGACCAATTCTTTTAACATAATTAATTAAATCATGTGGATTTTCAGAATGTCCTAGATAAAGAGTTCCTCCAATTTTTAAAAGTCTAAATAATTTTTTTAAAATTTCATTTTGATCTTGAGCTGAAAAATAAATTAATACATTTCTGCAAAATACTACATCAAATTGATGATTATCAAAAGGATAAGTATCATCATTTAAATTCATTTTACTAAAATTAATATCTTTTTTTAAATTATCTTTTACTTTAATAAGAACTTCATCTCCTATCAGACTTTTATTTATTCTTTTTTTGAAATATTTTTGAGGAGATATCCAGCTAGGAAATTCTTTTGAACTTTTTTGAAATCTATAAATACCATTTGCTGCATATTGCAATACATTTGTATCAATATCTGTAGCAATAATTGTTGAATTAATTTGCTTTTGCGTAATAGCAGATGCCTCTTCAATTGTCATTTTCATCGAATAAGGCTCTTCTCCAGTTGATGCAGCAGAACAATACATTTTAATTTCTTTTCCACTTTTTGCAAATTCTGGCAAAACTCTATCTCTTAAGTCTTCAAAATGAAAATCTTCTCTAAAAAAATGAGTTTTATTTGTTGTAAATGTATTTATAAACTCAGAAACATATTTGCCATTTTTAATTTCTTTTAAAAGCTCATTTATATCACAATCATTATTATTTGTATTTCGCTTTAATTTTTCCAAACGATTTGCAATCATAATGTCTTTATTGTCTGCTAAAGTAATACCAGTCAAAGAATACAATATATCCTTAACTTTTTTATGTAAATCTTGGATATCGTTACTCATATACAATCTTTACTTATGATACTTTTTGATGTTTTTCTTTAGCTTTTAAATTTGACTTCTCAGATTTTCTTTGAGCTTCAATAATACCCATAATATCTAAAATCAAACCTATACTTCCATCACCTCTTACAGTTGCTGCGCCAATACCTTCTACTGCTCTAAAATTTCTATCTAAAGGTTTTACAACAACTTGATGTTGATGTAAAAATTCATCAATAAATATAGCAACTTTAAATGTACCAGATTTTACAACAATTAGCATACCATCTTCAATTTTTGTATGCTTTGATTCAACATCAAATAACTGATAAATTTTAACTATAGGTATAAACTCTTCTCTTAACATCAATAAATCTTGTGTGCCATCACCGATTTTTTTAATCATATCCGCAGTTGGCTGAAGTGATTCAACAATAGAACTTAAAGGTAAAATATATTTTGTTTCACCAATAGCAATATCAAGACCATCAAGAATAGCAAGTGTTAAAGGAAGCATAATAGTGATTGTTGTTCCAACACCAAGCTCTGTATCAAGCTTGATAATACCACCAAGCTTATAAATATTGGTTTTAACAACATCCATACCTACTCCTCGACCAGAAATATCAGTAACTTCATCAGCCGTACTTAAACCAGCTCCAAAAATAAGCATGGCTTTATCATTTTCTGTCATAGCAGCTAATTGATTTTCATCAATTACACCATTTTTAAGTGCCTTTTGTGCAACTAATTCAGTAGGTATTCCTTTACCATCATCTTGTATAGTAATAATCATTTGTCCATTTGCTTGTTCTGCTGAAATTAAAATAATACCAGTTTCGTCTTTTCCAGCTGCTAATCTATCTTCTGGCATTTCCAAACCATGATCAAGCGAATTTCTAATAATATGCATCAAAGGATCTGTTAAACCTTCGATCATTGCTTTATCAATTTCAACAGTATCACCATCATGTTTAAACTCAATTTTTTTACCAAGCTTTTTGGATATATCTCTTACAACTTTTGGAAATTTTGAATAAATAGACTCCATTGGAACCATTCTAATACTCATAATAGAATCTTGCATTTCTCGAATATGTCTTTCCAATAATTCAAGTCTTTCCAATACAGACGATCTGATTTTACCATCTTCAATTGTTGTACTAAATTGTGTTAGCATAGCATTTGTAATAACCAAATCTCCAACATTATTCATAAGCAAATCAATTTTATCAAGATTTACTCTAATATTATTTGTTGCTGCAGATTTTTTACTAATAGTTTTTTCTCTAGGTGCTTTAGTTTTTGCAACTGGTACAGCTTTTTGTGTTTCTTTTGGTGTTTCTTTTTGAGTCTGTGTTGTTTTTTGTGGCTCTATTGTTGATGTAGGGGTAATATTATTAGCATTATCAAAAAAGCCAAAATCATCACTAGATTTAGCATTGTCTGGATTTTGATTTAATTCATTTTCTGCGCTATTGTCTTTCTTGTCTCCATAAAAACCATAAGAAGTGTCTCCATGCAAATCAGCACTTTCAGCTTCATCATCAAAAAAACCATAAGGAGATGACATTTTATTCTCATCAAAGGAACAAGTCTCTTCAGATGAAGAACTATTCTGTTCTTGAACAACAGGAGCCTCTTCAACTTCTTTTTCTACTTTTTGAACCGCTGATGGAGCATCACCATTTATAAAACCTCTAATTATCACTAATAAATCAGAAGTCATTTCTGTAAAACGATCTCTAGTTATCTCTTCATCACACTCTAGTTGAAGAATTTCTTTTAATACATCAAGACCATCAATTAAAGTTTCCGCCATTTCAGGTTTATATTCAATTTTATGATTTCTTAACTTATCCATCATATTTTCAACATCATGGGCAAACTCAGCAAAATATGCAAGTTCAACAGAAGCACCACTTCCTTTTAAAGTATGAACATCCCTAAAAAGCTGTCCCATCTCATCATCAGTCAATGAACCATTATTTTCAGCTTCCAATAAAACATTGTCAGCAGACTCAAATAGTTCCTCAGCTTCCTCTACAAACATCTCTCTATATTTAGAAATATCAAAACCAGACATAATTTACACCTTTTATATATTTTATATTTTTTATATTTTTTTTAAAAATTGATTTATTTTTTGCTCAAAACAATGTTTACAGCTTTTAATAACTGATCGGGGACAAATGGTTTAACAATCCATCCAGTAGCTCCAGCAGCTCTACCTTTTGCTTTCATATCATCGCTTCTTTCTGTCGTTAGAACCAAAATAGGCTTACCACTATAATCAGGTAATTTTCTAAGTTCTGCTATAAAAGTTAGACCATCCATATTTGGCATATTAATATCAGTAATAATTAAATCGTAAATTGTTGTCTTTGCTTTTGCAAGACCATCTACTCCGTCAACTGCTTCTGTAACATCGTTATATCCACCCTCATTAAGAGCATATACGAGCATATCTCTTAACATTGTTGAATCATCCACAATTAATAACTTCATTTATTTTCCCCTTTAAAATAAAACAAACTTTTTAGATTTTATCTTAGTTTTCTTTAAACTAATCTAAGAACTATAATTAAACCACTATAATTCAGTAGATGCTAGCTCTATTTTGTCGCGACTTATTTTTAATACTTTTACATCAATTTTCTGATTTACTTCTAAAACATCATTAACATTTGATATTCTTTGTTTAGAAATTTTAGAAATATGAAGCAAACCTTCTCCTCCACTTGGCAATTCTATAAAAGCACCAAAATCAACTATTCTTACAACTTTACCTTTTAAAACTTCATCTATTTTATATAATTTTTCAAAATTTACAGCCTCTTTTTTTACAAATCGTTTTGCATTTGAGGATATTGTTTTTATATGTTCACAAGCATCTGATACTTTTTGTTTATCTTCACCGCTTACTTTTACTTTACCGCTATCTCTATCCAAATCAATACCAACTTCAAATTTTTCAATAATTTCTTTGATTACAGAACCTGCCTTACCAATTACTGCCATAATTTTGCCAGGATCTATTTCAAATTGTTTAATTACAGGTAATGCTTCACTTGGAATAATTTCTTTTTCGGCTTCTTCCATAATATTTAAAATATGATTTCTTCCTTCTTTTGCTTGAAGCAAGGCTTCTTGTAGTACATCAAGCTCAATTCCACCAAGCTTAATATCCATTTGAAGTGCAGTAATTCCATTTTTTGTACCAGCAACTTTAAAATCCATATCACCATCATGATCTTCAAGACCCATAATATCCGTTAGAATAGCATATTTACCATCATCAAAGATAGCTCCCATAGCAACACCAGCTATTAAAGATGATACAGGAACACCAGCTGCTTTAAGCGCTAAAGAACCTCCACAAACTGTTGCCATTGATGAACTTCCATTTGATTCAAGTATTTCTGATACCAATCTTACTGTGTCTGTAAAATCATTATCTATTGATGATTCCAAAGCTCTTTTAGCTAAATTACCATGACCTAACTCTCTTCTACTTACATTAAAAATTGGTTTTGCCTCTCCAACACTAAATCCAGGAAAATTATAATGCACCATAAATTTTTCAGTTCTTGTAGATTTTTCAGTTAAAACTTCATACATTTGCCCATCTTTATCTCCACCTAAAGTGCCTACAACTAAACTTTGAGTTTCTCCTCTTGTAAATAAACAGCTACTATGAGCTAATGGTAAAATATTAGTTTCAATAGATATTGGTCTAACATCTTTTAGTCCTCTTCCATCAGCACGAACTTGTTCATTTATTATCATATCTCTTACTAATTCTTTTTTTACAATCGATACTGCCTCATAAATAGCATTAAAATCTAATTCATTGTTTTTGCAAAATTCATCTTCTACTATTAATTTAGCCAAATCTTTTAATTGAGTTGCTCTTTCGCTTTTTGCAAGTTTTTTTATAGCTTTTTTTATATTTGAAGCATAATTGTCCCTTGCATAATTTATAATTTTTTCATCTACATTTGTAGCAATTAAATCAATTTTTTTCATATGCTTACAAGCAATTTCAAATCCCTCTTCATAAGTTTCATTTGATGTCTTTAAACAGCTAGATGCAATTCCTATCGCTTCAACCAAAGCTTCTTCGCTCATATCATTTGTACTATGTATTTTTGTAAATGCTTCAATATCTATTTCAACCATCTCCTCTGTACTTATTGATTTCATTTCAATCATAAGTAATTCAGATTTTGTACCAGCTACATAAAGATCAAGAGTAGATTCTGTCATTTGCTCTTTTGTAGGATTTGCAATATATTGTTCGTTAATGTATCCAAGTCTAACTCCTGCAACTGATTTTTTAATTGGCAAATCAGATGTATACAAAGCAGCAGAAGCAGCATTTAAAGCCAACACTTGAAGATCAGCATCTTTATGTGCACTTAAAACTATAACTGTAATAGTGGTAGGATAAACATAGCCTTTTGGGAAAAGTGGTCTTAAACTTCTGTCAATAACTCTTGAAGTTAAAGTTTCAAATTCACTTTGTTTACCTTCTCTTTTTATAAATCCGCCAGCAAATTTTGCACTTGCATAATTTTTTTCAATATATTGAACAGTAAGTGGTGTAAAATCCTCACTCGCAGGATTATCAAATTCACTTACAACCGTTGCTAATATTACTGTTTTATCTTGCTGTAATAATACCGACCCATTACTTTGCTTGGCTACTTTTTCAAACTCAAATATCTCTTCAGACCCATTTAATTCAAACTCACAAACTATTGACATTTTTTTATCCTTTAATTATTATATCTTTTATTTTATCTTCTTTTATTACTTCAAGCTCATCATAATAAAAATCAATTGTTACAAAATGAGCAGGAGCTTTAACATAATACAAATCATCTGCAATTGATTCTATATCACTAATTGTAACATTTGGCAAAACAGGAACTACTACCGCAACTGATTTAGCTCCCTTACTTATAGCAGATTTAATACAAGCCATCATTGTTAATCCTGTATTTAAACCTTCATCAACTAAAAGCACATTTTTTTCTTTCATATTTATTATATTTTTACCGTTTCTGTAGTTTTTTATATAATTTTTTATATCTATTTGATACTTTTCATTTGCTTTTTCATATATATCTTCAAGTTTTATATCAAAAGACTTCATTAATTCTTCATGAATTACTATCTCTTCGGTTTCTGTTATAATTGCTATTTCACACTCATCGTTTTTTGGAGCATTTACTTTTTGAGTAAATATAAAATCAAAATTTGCATTTAATTTTTTTGCTAATTTATGCGCAATTGGAACTGCACCTGCTGATGTTGCTATTATTATCCAAGACTCTTGATCCATCTCATCCAATGGTAAAATTTTACACAATTCTTCAAAAGCATGATCCCTATTTTTAAATAATTTTTCTGACATTTTATTCTTCTTTTGCTTTTTGTGTATATTTTTGATTCAAGGTTGCAATTGGTTTTAAAATTAATTGAATATAAAAAATCTTTTGTCTTAATGCAGAATTATTAGTTGTCGCAGATGCAACTAAATTATCTGCTAATTTTATATTAAAACCCCAACATTTTTTATTTATATCTAAAATATATTCTTTTTTATTTGCTATATTTGTTACCAAATTATATTCTTCCTTAAACATAAGTCGATAATATTTATAAAATTTATATGATAAGTCTAAAGTTAAGTTTTCTGAATAAGGCAAGTCTTTATAAGAATATGATTCGCTAGTTGAACTTATACTAGAAGTCTTTTTAGAATAAGCATAATAGACATTTGAAGAAAAATCATCTTTTGCAAATGATAAAGATGACGATGAGCTCATAATAATATCCGCTTGATGATTAAACAAAATTCTATTTGATAAAGTTCCATATTTATAATAAAAAATCAATTCATTTTCTAAATCAGATAATCTAGATGCTCCATTATCTCTATAGATAATCGATTGATTAATTTTATGATTTATTATTTTTGACACTTCTTCTTTATTGTATATTGACTGATTTAAAGTAAAACTTATATTTTTTTGAGTTTTTGTTACCGGAAAAACACTTAAATCAGATTCATTATTTGTTACACTATACAAATCTCCATCTTGCTTTATAATGTTTGGCACAGTAAGACTAGCTTTTAAATTAACCGTATGAATATAATCTTTATATGGCTTAAGCAAATCTGTTGATAAACTTACAATATGTTTATTTTCCAAAAATTGACCATCACTGTAATTATTTACATTATTACCATATTTAATATCAATTAAATTTATTTGTTCTGAAAATAAAATATTTAAATAGTCATCTAAAATTTTAAAACTATATGTTAAGGGAACAAAAATATTTGCTGTTTTAGCTTTTAAACCTGCCGTTCTAGTTTTATTTGAATATGTTGAATCTACTGAATAAAGTAAATTATTAAAAAATGTTTGACTTGAATATTTATGCAAATGTATTTTTGGAAGTTCTTGCATTGTATCATCATTATTTGTTTTGGAAGTATCTTTATAATACTTAAAATCAACATCGCCATAAAAATCATTTTTATTATAAAAATATTTTATTTTTGATTCTAAAAGTTTATCTCCAGAAGTGCTTTCATTATCATATTTGGTATTTACATAATCAATATCATTTAAACCATGTAATGAAACCAATAAACCATCTTGTTCATTTTTTTGTTTTTTTGATACAACTTTACTTCGTTCATATTTTAAATCCCAACCATTATGTTTTTGATTTCGTAAATTTGATTTATTAAAATATGTTTTATTTTCTTTAAAACTCCCTGCTTCAAATTCTAGCGATGAAACTGCTGAATCTTTTATTCTGAAATTTAACTGATGTCCTTTTCCTCTTGTTGTTCTAATTTGAGGAATATATTCAATATCCCAATTTAATTTAGGAGCATAATATATTGGCTGTGCATACAAAAAACCCTCGGTATTTGAATAACCAATCGTTGGTCTAAGCAGACCAGTTCTTCTAGTATTATTAGAAGAAAAACCAAAATATGGAGTATAAACTATAGGGACATCTTTTATAAACAAAGTTGTATTGTAAGTATTTAGCCATTGTTTTGTAGTATTATGATCACCACTTGTAAAGCTAATAGTCCAAGCTGGATCATTACAATCACAACTAGATAAGGTTGATGTTTTAAATTTAATTAAATCATTTTTTTTATCTGCTTTTTTAGAATTAATCCATATTTTGCTAATATCATCTATTAATAATATAGGCACAAAAGTATCAATTTCATTTTTAAGATCTAAAAATACATAATCACTAAATGTGGTTGATTCTCCATTTTTTATAATATTAACATCATCAAATAATTCTAAAGTTGATTTATTTTTATCAAATATTGCCTTTTTTGCAGTTATGTAATAAACTGGAGAATGTATTAAAACATTACCTTTAGCAATAGTTATATTATCTTTTGTTTCAATATTTTTCGCTAAAATTTTTGTTTTTTCTGGAAAATCTTGATTTTTATTGTCTAATATATCAGCATTGCTGACTATTAAAAAAAATAAAAAAATAAAAAAATAAAAATTTTTAAGCATCAACAACTAAAGTTTTTCCCATCTTATCTTGAAATGTTTGTCTAGACTCAGTGTAAAAAGCCATCATAAAACCAATATAAAATACCATTTCACTAAGTATTCTTGCTAATGATCGTGAAACTGAATTCATTAAGCTAACTCTTCCAAAATTATCAAAATCAATTACTTTTATCTTTACTACAATTTTTCCTAATGTAGCACCAAAATACCAAATAAAAAAAGTTTGATATAAAAATTTTAAAATAACAACTTGCACAAAAGCACTATTTATAATTGCTAAAATAGCTAAAAACTCTCCGCCACTTACAGAAATTTGTTCCCACATCATTAACATTACAACGAAAGTAATTGCCAAATCATCAATGACAAATGCTTTAATTCTAGATTTTGTCGATGCTAACTGCAACTTATCAATATCTATATCTTTTCTTTGTTGTTCTATATCATCTTTATCCACTAAACACACCTATTTTAAAGCTTGATAAGCAATATCAGTTCTGCATTTTTTACCAGCAAAATGAACTTGCCCACATAAATCATATGCTCTGTTTCTTGCTGTTTTAATATCATCACCAAAACCAACACAAAGCAATACTCTTCCTCCTGTTGCAAATAAAGTATCATCTTCTTTTGTTACTCCAGCATAAGAAATATGAGAATTATTTTCTAACTCTTCATCATTAATTTTATCTACAATAATTTCAGCAGGCTCACTACTTCCATAAGGATAATTTGCACTTGCCATAACAACAGCAACTCCGTATTTATTTTTTATTTTAATTTTTAACTTATCAAGTTGTTTTGTAGCACCTTTATAAAATAATTCACTTACAGGTGTTTCAAGCAATGGCATTAATATTTCACATTCAGGGTCACCAAATCTTACATTGTATTCTAAAATAATCGGTTCACCATTAACAACCATAACTCCAATAAATAAAACACCTTCAAAAGGAGCACCTTCTTTTTTCATACCCTCTAGTGTTGGCTTAATAACTTTATCTTCTACTTTTTTAGAAATATCATCATTTACCAATGGAGTTGGCGCATAAGCACCCATACCACCAGTATTTGGACCAGTATCACCATCACCTATTCTTTTATGATCTTGTGCTGCAGGTAAAACTACATAATTTTCTCCGTCACATATAGCAAAAATGGAAAGTTCATATCCATCTAAAAATTCTTCGACTATTACATTTGCTCCAGCTTCTCCAAAACTTTCTCCACTAAGCATTTTACTAACCGATTCTTTTGCTTCATCTTTTGTTTGTGCTATTATTACACCTTTACCAGCACAAAGTCCATCGGCTTTAACAACTATTGGTAAATTTTTCATCTTATCAATAAAATTATTTGCTTCATTTTTATTATTTGTTTCAATAAATGCAGCAGTTGGAATATCGTATTTTTTAAGAATATTCTTCATATAAACTTTTGAGCCTTCCAATTGTGACGCGGCTTTTGAAGGACCAAAAATTGTTAAACCATTTGCTTTAAAAATATCAACAACACCATCAACCAAAGGCTGTTCTGGGCCAACAATAGTTAATTCAATATTATTTTCTTTTGCAAAAGAAGCCAAATCATTATAATCTTTTATATTTATATTTGTGCCTAAATCATTTGTAGCACCATTACCAGGCATAAAATAAATTTCATGCTGTTCATTTTCTTTTGAAAGAGCAAGACCAATAGAGTATTCTCTCCCACCACTTCCAAGTATTAAAATATTCAAAAAAATCCTTTATATTTTTTAATAAAAATTAAAAGTGAAAAATATTAATTATATTTTTCACTTTTAATTTCTAACTTTTTTATTTTTTATCAAATCCCAAATAGCCGTTAACCATAGGTTGGCCCCAAAGCGCCAAAAGCTGTATGTAAGAATATAATTTTAGGAACACTTCAAAAATGAGCGTTACACACCACTATATTACGATTACTTACATAAAAACATTATCGGACCCTCAAAATGCATGGAAATCCCGAACTACTTAGGATACTATTAATTTTATCAAAACTCATATATAAGTTTCCTGAAAATTATAGTTTGCCAAAGGCTTAATTAAATAGTTTTTGCCAATTTAATGCAAGATTCTAAAGAAGTATGTTTTGCGATCTTATATTCTATAAAATCTGGAATAAATTTTGCCGTAGTTTTGCCAATTGCAACTGCAGTATAGCTTTCATCCCAATCAAAAATATCTAAAAAACAATTTAATGTTGAAGGTGAAGATAAAATTATGATTGAATTTTTTGGTGGTTTATTTTCTTTTTTATAAGTTTTGCAAATTGTTTCATAAGTTATTAATTCATCACATAAAATACTATTTTCTTTTAAAATATCTATTAAATTAGATACAACTTTAGAAGCTTTTATATATAAAACTTTTTTTTCTCTTAATAAAGATATTAACTCTTTTGCAAAAATATCACCATGTCCATTTTTGCCTGTATATCTCAAATTACCTTCATTTTTTTTAATACAATTAGCTGTTTTATGAGAAATTGCAAAACTAGGTATTTTTTTCCATTCATCATCAAAAGAATTTAATGAAAATACACCATTTTTTGAGGTAAAAATTAAAGCATCATATCGTGAAATATCAATCTTTGAGTGTAAATATTTTATTTCAAAAATCGGAAGATTTACTACTCCTCCCATTTTTTTATCTGACAAAAGATATATCTTTTTTTCTTTTGTCTTTAAAAAATTATTAATATTTAGTATATCTTTACTATAAAATTTATGATAAGATCTCCAAATATATTTCATAAATTTAGTTTCAGAAGCTGTAAAACCTTTTGGGTCTTTGTCACTAATTTTAAGTTCTTTATTATTTAAAATCTCAATTTTTTTTAGTTTTCCTTTGAGTTGTTTTGCATAATAAATTAATAAAAAACCATCTTTATTTTTTTCAATAGTTACAATAATTTTATTTTCATCAATATTTTCTAAATCAAATGAATGATATAATTTTTTAAATTCATCTAGTTCAATAAAACCAATATAAAGTTTTGAAAAAATATCAAAATATTGTTTTATTTTTTCCGTATTTAAAAAATCAATATCAACTATATTAATTTTATTTTCTCTTGTTTTCTTTAAAATCCAAGATAAAGTTTCAAAATATTTAAATATAAAAATTTTAATATCTTTTGTTTGAATTAGTTTTTTATCTTTTGTAGCAACAAAAGATTTTAAAGATTGTTTGTTACTTTCAATTAATTTTGATATTAAATTTGTATCTTCAAGCTGTTTTGTTACCCAAACAGTACAATAAGAAGGAAATGTATTTGCCCCCATTACTCCATGACTTAAAATAATTAATGCTCTTATTGTTAAATCTGGAAATAAAAGTTTTAATAAAGCTTTTTTCTTTTTTAGTCGTTTTTTTAAACTTGCAGTTGCTTTTACAATTGTACTTTCAACAAACCACAGTTCATCTTTAGTAAAAAATAATCCATCAAATTCGCTCACATCTTTATATCCAGATTTATAAACAATCTGATCATTTTTATCTATAAGTAAGCCATTTTTTTCATTTTTATGTCCATTTTGATGCGGACCTTTTAAAACAAATTTTGTAATGCTGTGATTACTTACAGCATATTGAAGAAGCAATTCATAAATAACATTTTCATATACCTCTCCCACAAAACTACTATATGTGCTTATATAATGAACATCTTCTTTATCAAAATTTTTATTATGAAGTTTTTTTAAATATTTCGAATGATAAGAATATGCAAACAAATTATTTTCAATACTTTCAGTATTGAGATTGCAAATATCACTGCTCATTTTAAGATGATTATATTTTTTATTATCCACTATTTTTTAATTTTAAAAATTATTCCCATTCTATTGTTGCTGGTGGTTTTGAAGATATATCATAAACTACACGATTAATTCCATCTACTTCATTTATAATTCTTCTACTCATAACCTCTAATATATCATGAGGAATATGTGCAAAAGTAGCTGTCATACCATCTACTGCATTTACTATTCTTATACATGCTGCGTTATCATAAGTTCTATTATCTCCCATAACACCAACAGATTTAACATTTAATAAAACAGTAAATGCTTGCCAAGTTTTATTATACCAACCACTAGCTTTTAATTCTTCAAGCATAATAACATCAGCTTTTCGTAAAATCTCCAAATCAGAAGTATTAACTTCGCCCATAATTCTTATTGCAAGTCCAGGTCCAGGAAATGGATGTCTTCCTATCATTTGTGATGGCAAACCAAGCTCAAGACCCAAAATTCTAACTTCATCTTTAAAAATCTCTCTTAAAGGTTCTATAAGTTCAAAAGTCATCCAATCAGGAAGTCCTCCAACATTATGATGAGATTTAATAGTTTTAGAAGGTCCTTTTACAGAAACAGACTCTATAACATCAGTATAAAGAGTACCTTGTGCTAAAAACTTTATACCGCTATGTTTTTTAGCTTCTTTATCAAAGACCTCTATAAAAGTTTCTCCAATAATTTTTCTTTTTCTTTCAGGATCAATAACTCCAGATAATTTTGTCAAAAATTCTTCACTTGCATCAATCGTGATCAATCCAATACCTCTATTGGCAAACATATTTTGCACATCTTGCACTTCATTTGCTCTTAACAATCCATTATCAACAAATACAGGTACCAGTTTGTCACCAATAGCTTCTGCTAAAAGTGTTGCAACAACTGAGCTATCTACTCCACCACTTACACCACATAAAACTTTTTTATCACCGACGAGTTCTTTAATTTTATTTATTTGCTCTTTTGCAAAATTTCCCATATTCCAAGTTGATTCGCAATCACAAATATATTTTGCAAAATTTTTAAGCAAAATAGCACCTTGTGCAGAATGTACAACCTCTGGATGAAATTGAAAAGCATATATATTTTTATTTTTATTTGCAATTGCAGCATAAGGAGAATTTTCACTAGTACCAATTACATTAAATTCATTTGGTAATTTTTCAACTTTATCCCCATGACTCATCCACACTACTTCATCATTAATAATATTTTTAAAAATAATAGAAGTTTCATCTTCAATTTTTAATTTTGCTTTTCCATACTCATGATGATTAGCTGGTATTACGCTACCGCCAAAATGCTGAGAAATTAATTGCATTCCATAACAAATTCCCAAAATTGGCAATCCAAGTTCAAAAATTTCAATACTTGGATGATAAGCATCAATAGCGTAAACAGAAGCCGGACCTCCACTTAAAATAATTCCTTTAGGAGTTCTAGCTTTAATATTTTCGATAGTTTCATTATATGGCACTATTTCTGAATAAACACCATTTTCTCTTAATCTTTTTGCTATAAGCTGTGTATATTGACTTCCAAAATCTAAAACTAAAATTGGTACATGTTTCATCAAATTAAACTCCAATACCTAAAACTTGATATTGAACATACCAAACAGAACAAGATACTATATATCCAATAAGTATCATCCAAGAGTACTTCATATGTGCACCAAAAGTATAAATACCAGGCAATTTGCCCATCACTCCAACACCAGCAGCAGAACCAAAAGAGATTAAACTACCACCAACTCCAGCTGTTAAAGTTACAAGCATCCATTGGTCAAGTCCCATTTCGGGAGATGCTTTAAGAACAGCTGACATTACAGGAACATTATCAACAATAGCAGATAAGAATCCAACGCCAATATTTGACCATGTTGGTCCTAAAACAGATGGATCATAAACAACTGCTGCAAGAGCTAGCCATCCTATGAAATATAAAGCTCCAACGGCTGCTAAAATACCAAAGAAAAACATTAAAGTATTGTTTTCAATTTTTGACATAGCATTAAAAACATCAAATTGAGTTTTATGAACTTTTTTAAGTCTGTATGAATAAAGTTTAAGCAAGGCTAAACCAAACATCATACCCCACATAGCAGGAAGATGAAGAATTTGATGAGACATTACCGCACTAAAAATTGTAAATACACCAAGCCAAATTACTACATTTGCACCCTTCATTAAATCTGGTTTTCTTTCATTTTTTGCATCAAAATCTGGTTTTTCATTTGGAACAACTTTTGACAACAGAAATGCAGTAGCAAGATATCCTAAGATTGAAGATGGAAATAAAAATAAAAAATCCGCGAAAGATCCCTTTCCTGCTGTCCAAGCCATAAGTGTTGTGATATCCCCAAATGGCGACCAAGCACCACCTGCATTTGCAGCAACCACAACATTTATAGCACCTGGAACCAAAAATGATCTTTTAGTTTTTGTTATAGTAACCAAAACAGTAGAAAGAATTAATGCTGTAGTTAAGTTATCAGCAATTGGTGATAAAAAGAATGCTATAAATCCAGTAGCCCAAAACATTTGTCTATATGTATATCCTTTTGAAACAAGTTTAAATTTTAAATTATCAAAAACTCCCATATGTATCATAGATTCGATATATGTCATAGCTACAAATAAGAAAAAGAAAATTTCTGCTATTTCAAGTATTAAATGCTCAGCTTGAATATGCACAAGATTCATATTCATATCATTAAGG
>JAOZVJ010000033.1 GCA_029938215.1 Arcobacteraceae bacterium
ACTTAAAAATAGATTTTTAGAACTTAGAACACAAAAGTCATTTGATATTTTTCAACTAAGAAGCAAGGTTGGTATTACTGTTAGAAATACACTTGATAATCTTGGATTTTTAGATGTTGAAACTCCCATTTTAACAAAATCAACTCCAGAAGGTGCTAGAGATTATTTGGTGCCATCAAGAGTTCATGGCGGTGATTTTTATGCACTTCCACAGTCTCCTCAACTTTTTAAACAGTTATTAATGGTAAGTGGTTTTGACAAATATTATCAAATAGCAAAATGTTTTAGAGATGAAGATTTAAGAGCAGATAGACAACCAGAATTTACACAAATAGATGTTGAAATGAGTTTTTGTAATCAAGAAGATGTAATCAAAGTAGCAGAAAAAGTTATATATGATGTATTTACAGCTACTGGTCACGAGATACCTGAAAAATTTAACAGAATGACACATAAAGAAGCTATGGAAAAATACGGTTCTGATAAACCTGATATGAGATATGATATGGCTATGGTAGATGTTATTGATATATTTGCAAACTCTACAAATGAGATTTTTGCATCTATTGCACAAGACAAAGCACACAATAGAATCAAAGCTTTAAGATGTCCAAATGGCGACAATCTTTTTTCTAAAAGACAAATGAAAGGTTTTGAAGACTATGTAAGAAAATTTGGAGCTAAAGGTCTTGGATATTTTCAAATGAAAGAAGATGGTCTAAAAGGTCCTCTTACTAAATTTTTTAGCGAATCTGACTTAGAAGAAATTGTAAAAACAACAGAACTTGAAGTTGGAGATGTTGTATTTTTTGGAGCTGGCGATAAAAAAACAGTTTGTGATTATATGGGAAGATTTAGAATTTTCTTAGCTGAGCAAATGAATATTATCCCTAAAGATACATTTGAATTTTTATGGGTTGTTGATTTTCCTATGTTTGAAGTTGAAGATGGAAAGATTAAGGCACTTCATCATCCATTTACAATGCCTTCAGACATAAACAAAGAGCATATTGAAGATATAGAATCAATTGCTTATGATATAGTTTTAAATGGCGTTGAACTAGGTGGCGGAAGTATTAGAATTCACAAAAAAGATATCCAAGAAGAAGTCTTTAATCTTATGGGTATCAAAAAAGAAGAAGCAAAAGAAAAATTTGGATTTTTACTTGATGCATTAGAATTTGGCGCACCTCCTCATGGCGGTTTTGCAATGGGACTAGATAGACTTATTATGCTATTAGCTGGCACTGATTCTATACGAGATGTTATCGCTTTTCCAAAAACTCAAAAAGCACAATGTCTTCTTACACAAGCACCTAGTTTGGTTGATGATGAACAACTAAAAGAATTAAGCATAAGAGTTAGAAAACAACTAGATTAAAAGGAAAAACTATGCTAGCATTACACCCACAATATATAATTGATGATACGCAAACTCAACAAGCAGTAGTTATTAAGATAAACGAATGGCAGGGAATAATGAAGCAACTTGAATTATTGGATGACATAGAAGCTTATGATAAAGCTAAAAAAACTAATAACAAAAGTATCTCGTTTGATCAAGCAGTAAAAGAGATAAGAAATAGTTAAGATTTTGAAATATAATTTAAAAATACAAAAAAATGCTCAAAAATCATTAGCTAAAATAAGTGAACCATTTCAAAGTAAAATCATAGATAAAATTTATACTTTAGCTAATGACCCATTTTATAATGCTAAGAAATTAATAGGAAGAGAAGCATACCGTATAAGAATTGGAAATTACAGAGTGATTTACGAAATAATCAATGATGAATTAGTAATTTTAATTGTTGATATAGGACACAGAAAAAATATTTATAATAAATAATAATTCTAAGATTTATAAGGTACTAAATGTCTAAAAAAATATTAACAATAGGTTTTTTTGCCTATTGTTTATTTTCATCATTTTTATTCGCTAAAGATACAATAATAGTATCAGTTCCTCCACAAAAATATTTTATTGAACAAATTGCTAAAAATAATTTTATTATTAAAACCATGATGGATGATGATTCTATACTTCCATTTTATAAACCAACAGCACAACAATATATATGGACAGAATCAGCAATTGCTTATTTTAAAATAGGAGCATATGATGAGAAAAAATGGATAAAAAAAATAAAAATAAAAAATAAATTTATTAAAACATTTGATACAACAATAAATATAAAAAAAGATCCTACCGATATAAATATTTGGTTAGATCCAGTTGCTGTAAAAATACAAGCGAAAAATATTTTAAATTATTTAATTCAAGTTGATTCAAAAAATAAAGATTTTTATAAAAAAAATTATTCTAATTTTCTCAATAAAATATCAAGTTTAGATTGTCAGATAAAAACACTTTTTAAAAAAAACAAAAGAAATCATTTTATTGTTTTTAATCCCGTATGGGGTTACTTTGCAAAACGCTATAAACTAAAACAATTAGAAGTAAATGCCGACCCTTATTCGATAAAAAAAGATAATATTGTGTCTATAATAAATCAAATCAATAGATATTCATCAAATATTTTATTTATTCCACGATATTATTTTCCACAAGAATTATATAAAAATATAAATTCAAATACAAAAATTGTAATTGTTCCTGTTTCTCATTTAGAATATGATTGGGCAAACAATCTTATAAATATAGCCAAAATGATAACTTATCAACCAAGGTAATTAAATATGTTTACACCAACGACAAAAAAAGAATGCGAATTATTGGGCTGGGATACTCTTGATATAATACTTGTAAGTGGCGACACTTACATAGATACGCCATACAACGGTATAGCAATAGTTGCTAAGATACTTATTAACAATGGTTTCAAAGTAGGTATTATTGCTCAGCCAAATTGTGATAACGAATCTGATATTACAAGATTAGGCGAACCAAATCTTTTTTGGGGTGTAAGTGGCGGATTGGTTGATAGTATGGTAGCAAATTATACTGCTACAAAAAAATTTAGAAATAATGACGACTTTACTCCAGATGGAAAAAACGACCGCAGACCAGACCGTGCTGTTATGGTTTACACAAATCTGATAAGAAGATATTTTAAAAATACAGTTCCAATAGTTCTAGGTGGTATTGAAGCAAGTTTGCGAAGAATAGTGCATTATGATTTTTGGTCAAATAAAATAAGAAAATCTATTTTATTTGATAGTAAGGCGGATATTTTAGTTTATGGAATGGCAGAAAAAAGTGTTGTTGAACTTTCAAATGCTATCAAAGAAGGTAGAGATTATAAGAATATTCAAGGTATTTGTTATATTTCAAAAGAACCAAGAAAAGACTATATCCAGTTACCAACTTTTGATGAATGTAAAAACGATAAATTGAAATTTATAAGTATGTTCCATCACTTCTATCATAATAACGAACCAATAGTTTCTAAAGGACTTTGTCAATTGCACGACGCTAGATATCTAATTCAAAATCCGCCGCAAGACTATATGAAAGAGGAAGAAATAGATAAAGTTTATGATTTAAAATATGAAAGAGATGTGCATCCATATTATAAAAAACAAGGCGAAGTAAAAGCTTTACAAACTATTCAATTTTCAGTTACCACCCATCATGGATGTTATGGTGAGTGTAATTTTTGTGCAATTTCTGTACATCAAGGAAGAACAATACGAAGCAGAAGCCAAAAGTCAGTTGTAAATGAAATCGAAAAGTTTAAGAACCATAAGGATTTTAAAGGAATTATAAATGATGTTGGCGGAGCAACAGCTAATATGTACGGTTTTGAGTGTGGAAGAAAATTAAAATTTGGGGTTTGTGCTGATATTTCTTGTACAAGTTCCACTGTTTGTCCTATATTGAAGCCAAACCATAAAGAACAAATCGAACTTTTAGGAAAAATCAGAAAATTACCTCATGTAAAAAAAGCATTTGTAAATAGTGGTGTAAGATACGATCTTATCAATGAAGATAAAAAATATGGAAAACAATATCTAAAAACTTTAGTTGATTATCATATTTCAGGACAAATGAAAGTAGCACCAGAACACACAGAGGATAAAGTTTTAAGACTTATGGGAAAACCAAACAAAGAAGCTCTTTTAAATTTCAAAACAAATTTTGAAAGCCTCAATAAACAAAGTGGTAAAAAACAATTTTTAACATATTATTTAATCGCTGCTCACCCAGGAAGTGAAATAAATGATATGGAAAAATTAAAACAATTTACAACTTCAAATCTACAAATAAATCCAGAACAAGTACAAGTTTTTATCCCAACACCTTCCACCTACTCTACACTAATGTATTATACAGAGCTTGATCCTTGGACTAGAAAAAAAATATTCATAGAAAAAGACCCAATTAAAAAACAGAAGCAAAAAGATATAGTTACAGCAAAAGTTGGTTATAATCGCAATAAATTTTATAAAAATAAAAAATATTAGGAAATAAAATGTTATATATATTCGGACACAAAATACCAGATAGTGATTCAATAATATCTGCAATTGCTATGAGTTACTTAAAAAATAAATTAGGTGTAGAATCAACTGCTACTAGACAAGGTGATATCAATCCTGAATCAAAATTTGTTTTAGAAAAATTTAATTTAGAAACTCCAAAACTTAAAACTAATTTCGCAAATGAAGATGTATATCTTACTGATTTTAGTGATATTTCACAAGCTCCTGACGACATAAAAGATGCAACTATTATTGGAATTGTTGATCATCATAAATTAGGAGATATTACAACTTCCACTCCACTTGAATGTTGGATAAGACCTGTTGGATGTACAAATACCATCATAAAAGAGATGTTTGATTATTATAAAATTAATATTCCAAAAAATATTGCAGGTGCTATGCTATGTGCAATTTTAAGTGATACGGTTATATTCAAATCTCCAACTTGTACCGAACTTGACATTGAAATAGCAAAAGATTTAGCCAAAATTGCAGGAATTGAAGACTATATGAATATTGGTCTGGAGATGTTTAAAGTAAAATCTGCCGTTGATGGAACTCCAGCAAGAGAGCTTGCAATGAGAGATTATAAACAATTTGCAATGGGAGATATAAAAGTCGGAATTGGACAACTTGAAGTTGTAGATTTATCTATTTTTGATAATATCAAACAAGACCTATTAAATGAAATTGCAAAGATTAAAGAAGAAAATGAGTTAGATACTGTCTTGCTTCTTTTAACTGATATTATGAAAATGGGAAGTGAAGTTTTAATAGCATCAAAACATATGGATATTCTACAAAAAGCTTTTGATGTTGAAATTGTTGATAATAAATTTTGGCTAGATGGCTGTCTTAGCAGAAAAAAACAAATTGTACCTGTATTAGAGCCAGCATTTAGTTAGAAAAATGATAAATCTTGAGAATATAAAAAAAGCCAAAGAAACTATAAACAATATAGCACACAAGACTCCTATGAGCCTTGCTCCTATATTAAGTAAAAAATATAATTGTAATATTTATTTAAAAAAAGAAAATTTACAACTTACTGGTAGTTTTAAATTAAGAGGTGCTTTTAATAAAATAGCAAATATTCAAGATGAAAAAAGAAAACTTGGAGTAGTAGCTGCAAGTGCAGGAAATCATGCACAAGGTGTTGCATTTAGTGCATCTTATTTTAAAATAGAAGCAACTATTTTTATGCCAGAAGCTACGCCTCTAACAAAAGTAAGTGGTGTAAAATATTATGGAGCAACCGTAATTTTAAAAGGTGCAAACTATGATGAAGCATATGCTGCAGCTAAAGAATTTGCCGAAAAAAACAATAAAACATTTGTTCATCCATTTGCGGATGATGAAGTAATTTGCGGGCAAGGAACTATTGGTCTAGAAATTTTAGAAGAAATAAAACAACCAGACATAATAATAATACCAATAGGTGGTGGCGGACTTATTAGCGGTATTGCGACTGCTGTAAAAAATTTATCCGCTAATACAAAAATAATTGGTGTTGTTTCAAGCGGTGCAAGGGCAATGAAAGAGTCTTTTGAAGCAAAGACACCAATAGATTCTATTTCTGTAAAAACAATAGCAGACGGTATTGCTGTACGAGACACAACTCCAAAGATGCTTGATCATGTGCTTGAACTTGTGGATGATATAATAGAAGTTAATGATACAGAAATAGCAAATGCAATTTTATTTTTACTTGAAAGGCATAAGCTTGTTGTTGAAGGTGCTGGAGCAGTTGGAATAGCTGCCATTATGCATAAAAAAATTGATGTGTCACAGAAAACAGTTGTTTTGCCTATAAGTGGTGGAAATATTGATGTAACAATGCTTTCTCTTATTATTGAAAAAGGTTTAGTGAAATCAAATAGAAAAATGAATATGAAAGTTACGCTTATTGATAAACCTGGAAGCTTAATGAGATTTACAGAAATTTTAAAAGAATGTGATGCAAATATAGTGCAAATAGATTATGATAGAAATTCTGTAAAGCTTGATTTTGGCGAAGCAAATGTAACTGTTGCTCTAGAAACAAAAGGCAAAGAACATCAGGATTTAATAAGAAAAAAACTAACAAAAAACGGCTATAGATTTAGTGAATTTTAGTTTGACATTATTTACTTATTAGTTTTTTGCTATAATACTAAAAAATTCTCAAAAGGATAGATTAAAATGAAAAAATTATTTTTAATAATTGGAGCACCAGGAAGTGGAAAAACTACTGATGCTGAATTAATTGCAGAAAAGCATATTGATATTACACATTACTCAACTGGAGATATGTTTAGAGCAGAAGTTGCAAGCGGAAGCGAACTTGGAAAAGAAATCGACAGCTATGTAAGCAAAGGAAATTTAGTACCTATAAGCATAGTAATAAATACTATAGTAACAGCAATTAAAAATGCTCCTACACCTACTGTTATCATTGATGGATATCCTAGGAGTACTGAGCAAATGCAAGAATTAGATAAATTTTTAGGTACGCAATCAGAAGTTGTGTTAGAAAATGTAATTGAAGTAGAAGTTAGCGAAGAAATAGCATGTGATAGAGTTCTTGGTCGAGCAAGAGGAGCTGATGATAATGTTGAGGTATTTAACAATAGAATGAAAGTTTATACCGATCCTTTATTAGAAATTCAAAAATTTTATATAGAAAAAAATATATTAAAAAAAATAAACGGTGAAAGATCAATTGAAGAAATAGTTAGTGAAATGGATGATTATATTCAATCAAAAATTAATTAAACAAAAATTAATATGAACAATACAAAAAAGAATAATTTCAATTTTTATTCGGTTATCATAGGAACAGAACTTTTAAATGGGCGTCGTGAAGATGCTCATTTTTCATTTTTAAATAAGCAATTACTAAAAAGAGGCTGGGAGCAAAAAGCTTCATTTGTTATAAAAGACGAACCACCTTTTATGGAAGATATTTTTAGACTTATAAAAAATGACCCCAATAGCGTAATGTTTTCTTTTGGAGGCATTGGAGCAACTCCTGATGACTATACTAGAAGAGTTGCTGCCGATGTTTTCACGGATGGAAATATGGAAGTAAATACAAAAGCAAAAGAAGCAATATTGACACAATTTGAAGAAGATTCATATCCACATCGTATAAATATGGCAAATCTTCCAATAAATGCAGGTCTTTTGAAAAATGTAGTTACAAATGTTCCTGGATTTTATCTTGAAAATAGATTCTTTTTTGTTCCTGGTTTCCCATCTATGGCACAAAGTATGATAATCGAAGCTCTTGACAAATATTATCCGCAAAATGCAAAAAAACACAGATTAACCCTGACTGCTTTTTGTAGTGAAAATGAACTAATGGAAACTATGAAAAAAATTCCATTACATATAGATATGTCATCTTTACCTCAAATTGATGGAAACAATCGAGCCGTTGTAATATCTATTGCTTCTTATGACAATGATGAAACAAAAAAATATTTTGATGTTTTTACTTCTTTTTTAATCAAAAATAGTATAAAATACATATTAAAAGAAATATAAGGATTTATTATGAACTTTATGAAAAATTATAGAATAAAATCAAAGCTTATTCTTCTGGTCGCGTTCCCATTGGTTGGTTTGCTATATTTTTCCAGCTTATCTGTGTACAATTCCTACACGGTCGGTCAAGATTTAAAAAAAACAAATACACTAGTTGAAATGTCAGTCAAGATATCTGCTTTACTTCATGAGACACAAAAAGAAAGAGGAATGACTGCTGGTTTCTTGGGAAGCAAAGGCAAAAAGTTTAAAGACAAGCTACCAGAACAAAGAAATTTAACAAATAAAGCTTTTGCTAATTTTTTATCATTTAATGAAAAAATGGATTATTCTGAATACTCAAATACCTTTAAAATTAATATAAATATAGCTATTGACATAATGAATAATTTAAATAAAATCAGACTAAAAGTTGATAATTTAAATATTCCAGCAAGCGAAGCAATATCATATTATACAAAAAATAATACAAAATTTTTAGATATTGTAAATGGAAGTGTTAAATTAAGTAAAATTGCTCAAATCACAAAAGATATGGCTGCTTTTAGCGCATTTTTACAATCAAAAGAAAGAGCTGGAATCGAAAGAGCAGTAGGTACAAATACTTTAGCACTCGATAAATTTGGTACAAATATGAGATCAAAATTTATAAACCTTATATCAGCACAAGATTCATATCTTCAAATTTTTCATGGCTATTCTGCCAAATCTACAAATGATTATTTTAAAAATACAATGTCTGGCTCTGACATAGATGAAGTAAATAGAATAAGAAAAATTATATTAAATGCAAATGAATTTGGCGGTATGAATATAGAAGCTGAATATTGGTTTGATACAATTACTAAAAAAATAAATTTACTAAAAAAAGTAGAAAACCATATAAGAGATAATATGGATATATCTGACACAAATTTAAAATATACAGTAAAAATAGCAAGTTCAATATCAAACTTATTACATGAAACCCAAAAAGAAAGAGGGGCAACTGCTGGATTTATAGGAAGCAATGGTAAAAAGTTTATTGAAAAATTACCAAATCAAAGAAAACTTACTGATAATAGAATTACTATTTTAAAAAATAATATTAAAAAACTTTATAGAAAAAGGCAATCAAAAGAGTTTAATAAATATTTAGATGTAGCATTAAAAAATTTATCTCAAATACAAGATATAAGAAAAAAAGTAAGTACATTGTCAATCCCTGCAGGAAAAGCAATTGGTTATTATACAAAAATGAATGCGGCATTTTTAAACACAATAGCTTCTATTGCAAAAATGGGAACAACGGCAACAGAGTCAAAAGACTTAAATGCATTTTATAATTTTCTTATGAGTAAAGAAAGGGCAGGAATAGAAAGAGCTGTACTATCAAATACTTTTGCAAGAAATAAATTTTTAAAAGGAATGAAGAAAAAATTTACAGTATTAGTAACAGAGCAAAATGCATACTTAAAATCTTTTAAATCTATAGCTAGACCATCGTTTGTACAATTTTATGATAAAACTTTAAAGGGTAAAGCTGTTGAAGAAGTAAATAAAATGAGAAAAATAGCTTTTGAAGCTACAACAATTGGCGGATTTGGAGAAGATCCAAGTAAATGGTTTGGACACATAACCAAAAAAATTAATAAATTAAAACAAATTGATGATTATTTGGCAAAAAGTTTATTTATCAAATTAAAATCTTTAGAAATATCTACAAATAGAACTATGTATATTAATCTTTTTGCTTCAATTTTTATTTATTTAATAGTTATGTTTATGTCTTATATAATTACAACTGGAATATTATCTGCTTTAAAAACTTTTAAAACTGGTCTAAATTATTTCTTTGCATATGCTGTTAGAGAAAAGGATTACATGAAGCCTATGGATATCAATGGAAGTGATGAGTTTGCTGAAATGACTATTGATATGAATAGAGGAATTGAAAAAACTACTTTTATAATAGAGCAAGATAAAAAAGTAGTAGAAGAGATTGATAATGTTATGACAAAAGTCGGAAATGGTTTTTTCACATATACTATTCATGAAAAAGGTGCGACAGTAGAAGTTGAAACTTTAAGAACCAATATTAACAATATGCTTAGTAATACAAAAACAAAACTAGATAATTTAAATAAAATACTTGATGGATACAGTAAAGGTGTATATAATTTTAAACTAAATGAAAAAGAAAAAAATGGTATGTATGGTGATTTTGGTGCATTAACTACTTCAACTACTTCATTGGGTTATGATATTTCTAGCTTTATGGGTCTATTTAGTAATGCCTTAGATGGACTAAAAAACAATGTAGGAAATTTGACATCAACAGCTTCAGAACTTTCAAATTCATCAAATGTACAAGCAGCTTCTTTAGAAGAAACAGCTGCAGCTATTGAAGAAATTACAAATAACATAAAAAGCAACAGTCAAAATGTATCAAATATGTCAAATTTAGCTGATGATTTAACCAACACTGCATCTTCTGGTCAAGAATTAGCAAATGAAACAGCAATTTCAATGGAAGAGATAAATACACAAGTAGCATCTATCAATGAGGCGATTAGTATTATTGATCAAATTTCATTTCAAACAAATATTTTAAGTTTAAATGCAGCAGTTGAAGCAGCAACAGCAGGAGAAGCTGGTAAAGGATTTGCTGTAGTTGCTCAGGAAGTTAGAAATCTAGCTTCAAGAAGTGCAGAAGCAGCAAATGAAATTAAAGCCTTAGTAGAAAATGCAACATCCAAAGCAGATAAGGGAAAACTAATTGCAAAAGATATGATTGATGGATATTCAAATCTTAATGATAAAATTACACAAACAAGACAGATGATTGACAATGTGGAAACAGCTTCAAAAAAACAAGAAACTGGAATGATACAAATTAATGACACAATAAACAATCTTGATAAAGTTACGCAACAAAATGCAGCATCCTCAGGAAGTCTTGAAAATTTAGCAGTTCAGATTGCTTCATTGTCTGAGAATATTTCAAAAGTAATGGACGGCGTAACATTTGACGAAAAAGTCAAAGGTGAAGTTTGCGATATAGAATTAATGAGAGTAATAGCCGGATATAAAAAATATCATATCAATTTTAAAATTGATAATTTCAAAAAGCTAGATAAATTTGAAACATATAAGGTTGTAGATGCTCAAAGTTGTGATTTTGGTCTTTGGATAAAAAAACAAGAAAAAGAAAATAAAGAATTTACACAATCACCTTCTTGGTCTAAATTAAAAAAATCTCATGATGATGTACATAGAAAAGTACAACTTCTTGTAGATAAAAATGCACAACACGCACCAGCTAAAGAATTGTCTGAAATTTCAAAAACTATTGAAGAATGTACGGCAGAAATGTTTGAAAACTTAAATAATGTTTTAGGAATTAATTGCAAATCAAATAAAAAAATAACTAGAGAAACTAAAGAAAAAAATACTATTATATCTACACCAAAAGTTAAAAAAGCAACAAAAAATAAAGAATTTATTCCAAAAATTACAGATAACAGCAATAATGATGAGTGGGAAAGTTTTTAGTCAATAATACATAAAAATCAGTCAAGGAAAAGCCATCAGGCAACCTTGACAACCTATTAACTAACCTTGACAGTTTCCTGTATAATTTGTATTTTTAATTTTCTCTAAAGACAATAAAGTATGTTCTAAAACTTTTTTTTCTTCAACAAGTGGTTGCATTTCTATATTTTTATCTGTCAGTGATATTTTTTGATTATCAATAAGTTTCATAACTTCATTTCTTATCTCACTTAATCGTTCGTTTATTATTTTAATACTTTTCATATTGTTTTATCTCTCTTATATGTTTTATGAATTTATGATATAATAACAATTCAAAAATTAAATAGGGATGAAAAATATGAAAGTATTATTAATAAAAGATGTTAAGAGCTTAGGGAAAATTGGTGAAGTAAAAGAAGTTAAAGATGGTTATGGAAAAAATTTTTTAATAGGAAAAGGTTATGCAAAGCATGCTACAGCCGAAGTTCTTGAAGAATGGAAAACCCAACAACAAAAACTAAAAGATACTGAAGAAAAAGAGATTAAAACTGCTACTGATTTAAAAGAAAAAATTGAATCATCAAAATTTACAATTAAACATAAAGTTGGAGCAAACGGTCATCTAATTGGTTCTGTCACAAACAAAGAAATCTCTTTAGAACTGGAAAAATTTGATATTAAAATTGATAAAAAATTAATACATTTAAATAATAAAATTAAAACTATTGGTATTTTTGAAGTTGATTGCAAACTAGGTCATAGTATCCATGCATCTGCAAAAATTGATGTAATTGCTGAAGTTTAACAGATGTTTGAAGCAACAACAATACTTGCGTATAAAAGTGAAAATGGAAATGCAGTAATAGGTGGTGACGGGCAAGTTACATTTGGTAATACAGTTTTAAAAAACAATGCTACAAAAATAAGAACACTTTACAAAAATAAAGTTTTAGCCGGATTTGCAGGAAGCACAGCTGATGCTTTTAATCTTTTTGATATGTTTGAAGAGCATCTTGAAAACACAAAAGGTGATTTACTAAAAGCTGTTATTAATTTTTCAAAAGAATGGAGAAAAGACAAATATCTTAAAAGATTAGAAGCTATGATGTTAGTTTTAAATGAAAAAAATATTTTTATTTTAAGCGGTACAGGGGATGTTGTTGAGCCAGAAGACGGATGTCTAGCTTCAATTGGTAGTGGCGGTAATTTTGCAATTGCGGCTGCAAGAGCATTAAAAAAACATTCAAAGCTAAAACCAAAAGAACTTGTAGAGGAATCGCTAATGACAGCAGGGGATTTGTGTATATACACAAACAAAAACATTAAAATATTAACACTAGAAAAGGAAAATAAATAATGAATATGACTCCTAAAGAGATAGTAGCCTATTTGGATGACTATATTATAGGTCAAGATGAAGCTAAAAAAACTATTGCCTTGGCTTTACGAAATAGATATAGAAGAATGCAATTAAGCAATGAAATGCAAGAAGAAATAATGCCAAAAAATATTCTAATGATAGGAAGCACAGGCGTTGGAAAAACAGAAATCGCAAGAAGAATAGCAAAAATGATGGATTTACCATTTGTAAAAGTTGAAGCTAGCAAATATACTGAAGTTGGATTTGTAGGTCGTGATGTTGAATCTATGATTAGAGATTTAGTTTATGAATCGTTAAGTTTAGTAACAAAAGAATTTGAAGAAAAAATTCAAGATGATATTGATACTGAAGTTATAAAACAAATTGTAGAAATTTTAGTCCCATCACTGCCAGAAACTGCTACAGAAACTGCTAAAGAGTCTTTTATAAAAACATATAATAAGATGGAAAAGAAAGTATTAAAAGGTGATATGGATGATAAAAAAATTACTTTAGAACTTCCTAAAAAAACTCATATAGAAATTGTAGATAGCAATCTTCCAATGGATATGACGGCTATGAGTGAAAGTCTAAATAATATGCTTGGGAAAATGAATAAGGACACAATTAAAAAAGAAGTTACAATAAAAGAAGCAAAAAAACTTTTAAGAACTGTTGCTAGTGAAAATTTATTAGATCAAGAGGCTATTAGAAATGAAGCTATAAACAGAGCGCAAAATGGCGGTATTATATTTCTTGATGAAATAGATAAAATTGCAACAGGAAACAGTAAAAATCAAGATCCTAGCAAAGAAGGGGTACAAAGAGATTTACTTCCAATTGTTGAAGGAAGTTCCGTGCATACAAAATATGGACAAATTAAAACAGATCATATTTTATTTATTGCTGCTGGTGCTTTTCATGTTAGCAAACCAAGTGATTTAATTCCTGAGCTTCAAGGTAGATTTCCTTTAAGAGTTGAACTTAATCCTTTGGATGAAGATGCTCTTTATAAAATTTTAACAAATACTAAAAATTCACTTTTACGACAATATGAAGCACTGCTTGGTGTTGAAGGTGTTACGCTAAAATTTAAAGATGATGCTATTAAATCTTTTGCTTTACTTAGTGTAAATGCAAATGAAAAAACAGAAGACATAGGGGCAAGAAGGCTTCATACTGTGATTGAAAAAGTAATAGAAGATATTAGTTTTGATGCTGATGAAAAAAATGGAGAAACCATAATTATAACAAAAAATCTAGTTCATAAAAAACTTGATAGTTTAGTTGAAAATGAAGATACTGCAAGGTATATTTTATAATTTTAAGCAAACTTTTGTTAAAATTATTACTAAAAGTTTAATAAAATTAAATCTAATTTAAAATGTTTGGGGATTAATTATGAAGGTTGTGAGTTTTGAAGATGTTGAAGCGACAGGACATGAAATTTGTTTTGTACATAGTGGTTGTGGTGTTGAAGCTGATGTAATAATTTTAGATATTAATAGTATATTTGATTATGAAGAAAAAAAGCATGATTTGTGCAAAGATAATTTTACATCTATTTCAATAATTGATGATCATGATGATTATGATGCTTTTAAAAATTTTGGTATTACAGCATGGATAAAAAGAGAAGATATATCTGAACTTCCAAATCTTCTTAATGATGTAAAAACAAGAATGGGTCTCTAAGCCATCATAATTGATACTCACTGTCATCTTGATAATTTAAAATACCAAGATGATATAGATTCTGTAATTCAAGATGCACTTAAAAATAATGTTAAAGCTTTTTTAATACCAGGTGCAGATCCAAAAGACCTTCCAAAAGCTGTCAAATTAAGTGAAAAATATAAAGAAGTTTTTTTTGCAGTTGGCGTTCATCCTTATGATTGTGAAAATTTTGATATAAATATTTTAGAAAAATATGCACTCCATCAAAAATGTATAGCAATTGGAGAATGTGGTCTTGATTACTACAGACTTCCAAATGATGAAAATGAAAAAAAAATAAATATCCAGCTACAGAAAGATATTTTTATTCAACAAATAAATTTTGCAAAAAAAGTAAATAAACCATTAATAGTGCATATTCGTGAAGCTTCCAACGATAGCAAAACTATACTTTGTGATTATAATGCAAAAAAAGTTGGTGGAGTTTTGCATTGTTTTAATGCAAGCGAACACCTTCTGTCCTTAGCTGAACAAAATTTTTATTTTGGAATAGGTGGAGTTGTTACATTTAAAAATGCCAAAAAATTAATTGAAATTCTACCAAAAATTCCTAGAAACAAAATTTTAATAGAAACAGATGCTCCATATCTTACCCCTCATCCATTTAGAGGAGAAAGAAATGATCCTAAATATACAAATTATATAGCAAAAAAAATATCAGAAATTTTAAATTTACCATTAGAAGAAATCGAAAATCTTACAACAAATAATGCAAAAAAATTATTTAAAGAGTTTAGTAGCATTATTTAGATAAAATATTTATATTTTAAAACTCAACAAGGTTTATATTTTAGTGAAAAAAGTACTTCTTATCTTAATATTCTCATCAATTTTACTTAAAGCTTCTCTTATAAATACTGCTTTTATAAATAATGATTTACAAATACTTGAAGAACTTGATATAGACACGAACTATATTACAGACTATAAATTACAAAAAATATATAAAAAACTTCTAAGAAGAAATAAAAAAGATTACACAAAAAAACTAAATAATGCAGATCTTTTTATTCCACAAATTAAAAAAATATTAAAAGAAAACAATATTCCATCTGCTTTTCTTTATTTGGTTATGGCAGAATCAAATTTTGTATTAAATGCAAAATCCCATAAAAGAGCAATGGGACTTTGGCAATTTATGCCATCTACTGGAAATCTATATGGACTTAAAAATAATGAATATGTAGATGAAAGAATGGATATAGTTAAATCAACTAAAGCTGCCGTTAAACATTTAAAATATTTACACAAAATGTTTGGAAAATGGTATATAGCGGCCATTGCTTATAATTGTGGTGAAGGAAGGATTATTGAAGGTATCACAAGAGCTACGCTTGATATGTACTGCAAAGACAATGGTTGCTATAAAAATAAGGAAATTAGCAAATACAGAAAGATTATATCAAAATATCAGAAAAAGAAAACAAGGTTTTCAAATTTAAATAAAATTTATAAAATAGTAAAAAAATGGCAATACAAACCAAATATAGAACACTTATTAATAGAACAAAAAGGATTAAGAAGACAATATATTCCTGAAGAAAGCAGAGGTTATATAAGAAAAATTATATCTTTAGCTATGATGAACAATAGTGAATTTCTTATTTCTGACAATAATTCACATTTACTTAATCGTGGAATTTGTGATCCTATTGCTACAGTAAAAGTAAAAGGTGGCATACACCTACAAAATATAGCTGATCTAATAGGAATATCAAAAGAAAAATTACAAAAGTTAAATCAGCATATTAAACAAAATATAATACCGCCAGAAGAAAAAAAATATAGTATTTATATCCCATATTCAACGCTTGCTAGATTTAATGCAAACAAACAAAATTTAAAACCTGCTTTATATGAAATATACAAAGTAAAATCTGGTGATTCTCTTGCAAAAATTGCTAAATTTTATAAAATAAGATATCAATTGATTAAAAAATTCAACCATTTAAAATCAAATTTTTTAAGCATAAATCAAAAATTAATAATACCTGTTGATCCAACAGTTGTCAAAAGAAATAAAATATATCTTGTAAAAAGAGGTGACAGTTTAGGAAAAATTGCAAAACTTTATAAAATTAATTTAAAAAAACTTATAAAAGATAATAATTTAAAAACAAGTATGATAAAAATAGGAGACAAAATTGTTGTTAGATATAATTAAATTTATAGCATTATTTAACTTATTGCTACTTTTTACAGGATGTACAAAAACTGTATACTCATCGGGTTACTACAAATCATATAAAACCACTTATAATAAAATTTCTCCACAAAAAATACGAAATAGCAAAGCTATGCATCGTGCAACAATGAGACCCTATACTATTGCAGGAAAAAAATATCATCCAACTCTTGCTAGAGTTGGAGATAATTTAAGCGGAATTGCATCTTGGTATGGACCAAATTTTCATGCAAAAAAAACATCAAATGGTGAAACTTATGATATGTATGCTATGACTGCCGCTC
>JAOZVJ010000110.1 GCA_029938215.1 Arcobacteraceae bacterium
AGCAATGCGTTAGCTTAATTAATTCTTAAGTTTGGTTTTGGATAGCTATATCATTCCAAGATGTTCCATAGTGTTGAATTGTTCCAACCAAATCTGCTTTTGTTCCAAACTTATACGCACCGTTTAAATAGGTAGTCTTAGCATAATCTTTTGCATCAATATATTGAAGATCTAATGTTAATTTATTCAAAGAATTATTTTTGATATATATTGAATTTGCCCCATTGTTTAATTTAAAAAAACCACCAACACCTACAGTATTAAAATTTTTGTCAAATTTTCCAATATTTCTATTGCCATCTGTTCTAGCTTGAAACTTATTTACATTTATTAATACAATTGAAGTTTTTTCTATATCTTTACTTGTTATTGTTGTTCCTTGAAAAGATTCTCTTATCATTCTTGATCCAGACCCTGCAATCAAAGGAGTACCAATAAATTGTCTACCAAACCAAAGAGATGTTTTTTTTATTTTATAATTAAGATAAATTTCAGAAAGTTTTTAGTCAGATGTGTCCATATCTCCAGAAAATTTTGTATCTGTAGAACTATTATTTGTGATTTTGTATGACGATTGTAGCGAAGTTCCTATCGATACACCGTAAAAATCATCAGTAACATAACTAAAAAGTCCACCAAATAACATTATGTCTGCCACTTGACTAGTCTCTGTATCTTTATTAAAATAATAAGATTTAAGTTCTCCTTTAAATTTACCATTTTTTAAAGTGTCTTCTAAATTATTTGCTTGAACATTAATATTTAAACTAGATAATGCAATAAAAGTAACTAAACTTAATTTGGCATTTTTTTTCATTTTATTTTTTTACTTTTTTTTCTTTTAAATAATAAAGTATATCACAACAAAACTAAATATTTTTTTCTTTTTTCTTAAATATTATAAAAAAATTAAGTATTTGACTTCATAATACAATTATTAGAAAAAATAAAGAAAGAACAAAGTATAATATTAAAAATCTTTAAATAATTAGGAAAGAGAACATATGAAACAAACATTAATGGGAAATGATGCAATTGCTTGGGGATTAATTCATGCAAATGTAGATATGGTAAGTGGGTATCCTGGAACTCCATCAAGTGAAATACTTACTGTTGTTCAGAAGATTAAAAAACAGTTAAATCTTAATACTTATGCTCAATGGGGAACAAATGAGAAAGTTGGTTTTGAAGTAGCTTATGCAGGTGCAATAGCAGGAAAGAGAACTTGTGCTACTATGAAGCAAGTAGGGCTTAATGTAGCTAGTGATGCTTTGATGAGTGCGAGTTATATCGGAAATCTAGGTGGTATGCTTTTGGTTTCTGCTGATGATCCGGGTTTTTATTCTTCACAAACAGAACAAGACAGTCGTGTTTTTGCAAAATTTGCAAGAATTCCCGTACTTGATCCTTCAACTCCTCAAGACGCTTATGATTTTGCAAAGTTAGGTGTTGAGCTTTCAGAGCAGTTTCAAATCCCCGTAATGCTTCGTCCTGTTATGAGAGTTTGTCACGCAAGAGAAATTATTGAGATGGATGATGAAACAAATTACAATCCAAACAAAGGTGAATTTGTAAGAGATGTACCAAGATGGGGTGCAGTTCCAAGAGGGCAAAGATTTGATCAAGGCGTTGAACAATTAAAAAGAATGGACACAATTGCTAAATATAATTGGGAAAATTTTTTAAAGCCTCAGTTTGATAAATGTAAGGGCGGGAAAGTTCTTATTATCACAAGTGGTACGGGCGATGGTTTTGTAAGAGAAACTATGGCTGATTTAGAACTTGAAGCAGATGTTGTAAAAGTTATTATGCCTTATCCTCTTCCAGTTGAAGAAATTAAAGCACAGTTTGAAAACTATGAAAAAGTTCTTGTAATGGAAGAGCCTTATCCATGCGTGGAAGAACAGATTGCTCATCCAAAAGTTTATGGAAAAAACACAAATACAACTCATAAAATAGATGAAATGAGAAAAGAAGAAGTGTTAAAAGCATTTCAAAATATAGGTTTTTATGATGGAGTAAATATTTACGAAGCTCCGAAAATAGACTTAGGTTTTGATGTCCCTGCTCGTCCGCCTGCACTTTGTCCCGGTTGTCCGCATAGAGATGTTTATTATGCGATTATGAAAGTATTTAAAAAGAAAAAATCTATTTATCCTTCTGACATTGGTTGTTATACTTTGGGTATCGCTCAGGGTGCGATTGATTCTTTGTTGTGTATGGGTGGTTCTGTTGCGATGGCGAGTGGTTATTCTTTGGCGGATCCTGATAAGCAAGTAGTCGCAACTATTGGTGATGGTACATTTTTTCACTCAGGAATACCACCACTTTTAAATGCGATATACCAAGGTCATAGATTTGTTTTAGTTATTTTAGATAATTCAACTGTTGCAATGACAGGAAGGCAAACGACTCCTGAGAGATTTCATCAAGCCATAGATATTAAAAAAATTGTTGAAGGTTTAGGAGTTGAGTGTTTAGAACATCATTATAGCTATGAAATGCAAGACAATATAGATTTTTTCAAAGATGTAAAAACTAAATATGAAAGTAATACAACGGGTCCTACTGTTGTAGTTGTTAGAGAATTTTGCATATTAGACCAAGAAAGAGCACCTGATTTTGTTCCAAATATTTTTGTAAAAGTTGATGAAGATTTATGTACAGCTTGCGATCAATGTACTACAGTGTATAAGTGTCCTCCAATGGCTTATAATGAAAAAGGTAAAATTGAGATTGATCCATTTTTGTGTGCAGGCTGTGCAGGATGTCTTGATGTTGTGTGTCCGACAGGTGCATTTGTAGTAGACAATAATTATTTAAAAAAAGGTAAATAGATGAAATATCAAATTGTAATCGCCGGTTTCGGTGGTCAAGGTGTAGTTTTTTTGGTTAAAGTTCTTGCGATTTGTGCGGGAAATAGAGATATTCCTTTTTTGGGTACTGAAAATCATGGTATGAGTCAAAGGGGCGGAGCTGTTAGTTGTGATATAAAAATTGGAGATTTTACAAATCCTGTTATTGATAAAAATCAGGCAAATCTTATAATAGGACTTGATTCAAATGAGAGTTTGAGAAATATTGCATTTTTAAAAACAAATGGTACTATGGTAACAAATGCGAAAGATGATTATCCAACTATACCTTTTAGTTTGGCAAAAGTAGATGCAAATACAAAAGCTATAAATAAAGAATTTCCTATTCAAGGTCTAAATGTTTATATGCTAGGAACTGCATTGGCATCAGTTAAAGATTTTCCGTTTAGTGTAGATGAGGTTAAAACTGCAATAACTCAAATGAACGCAAAAGTTGCTGACCAAAATATGAAGATTTTGGATATGGCTATGAAAGATAACAGGGGTTAATAAGATGATTTGGAATGAAATAGAAAATAGCAGAAGAGAAGATATTGAAAAAATTCAATTATCTAGATTGAAAGATACGGTTGAAAGAGTTTATTCTTTGACACCTTTTTATAAAGAAAAATTTGATGAAATGAATTTAAAGCCTGAAGATATTATTTCATTGGAAGATGTAAGAAAGTTGCCTTTTACGACTAAAAAAGATTTACGAGCTCATTATCCGTTTGGACTTTTTACTGTTCCTATGAGTGAAGTTGTAAGAATTCATAGTTCGAGTGGAACTACGGGAAAACCAACAGTCGTAGGATATACAAAATCCGATATGGATATATGGGATGAGGTTATGGCTAGAGTATTTACTATGGCTGGAGCTACTGCTGATGATATTGTTCATAATGGTTATGGTTATGGATTGTTTACTGGCGGACTTGGGTTTCATAATGGAGCAGAAAAAGTAGGTGCTACAATAGTTCCTGCAAGTGGTGGAATGACTGATCGTCAACTTATGCTTATGAAAGATTTTGGAGCAACTATACTTGCTGCTACTCCTACTTTTTCTCTTCATATGGCAGAAGTAGCCAAAAAAGCTGGTACAAATTATTTAAAAGATTATAAACTAAAAGCCGGTGTTTTTGGAGCAGAACCTACAAGTAAAGGACTAAAAAAAGAAGTAAGTGAAGCTTGGGGGATTGATTATCATGAGGTTTATGGATTAAGCGAGATAATAGGACCAGGAGTAGCTTGTAGTTGTAAAGAATCAGATTTATTGCATGTATTTGAAGACCATTTCTTATTTGAAATAATTGATTCTAAAACTGGCGAAATTGTTCCGGATGGACAAAGAGGAGAGCTTGTAATTACTTCACTTACAAAACAAGCATTACCGCTTCTTAGATATAGGACAGGGGATATAACATCTATTACAAAAGAGCCTTGCAAATGCGGAAGAACTATGCTTAGAATGGAGTCAATAGTTGGTCGTGCTGATGATATGCTAATAATTAGCGGAGTAAATGTTTATCCATCACAAATTGAACATGTAATTGCAAACACAGAGGGCGTAACACTAAATTATCAGATTATTGCAGATAAAAAAGGTCATCTTGATAAGCTTGAAATTTTAGTAGAAGTTAGTGATGATATTATGAGCGACAATTTAGGCGAAATGCAAAAGATACAAAAAAATATTCAAAGTGCTTTGTTAAATAATTTATACATAAATGCAAAAGTAAAATTAGTAGAGCCTAGAAGTATTGAAAGAAGTGTTGGAAAAGCTGTAAGAATTATAGATAAAAGGAAAGAAAATGAATAGAATTAAACAACTTTCTATTTTTATAGAAAACAAAAAAGGAGAAATTACTGATGTAACGACTTTATTGTCAAATAATGATTTGTCAATAAAATCAATTAATTTGGTGGATTCAAGTGATTTTGGTCTTTTAAGAATAATAGTTGATGATGAAAAAAAAGCAAAAGAAATTTTAGATAAAGCTGGTTTTTCTTTGAAAATTACAGATGTTTTTG
>JAOZVJ010000034.1 GCA_029938215.1 Arcobacteraceae bacterium
ACTTTGTCAAGGGTTTTTAGTTAAAGTTTGCTTAAATTTTGGAATTCTTTTTTTGGATAGTTAATCTTTCTTCTTAAAGATATTTTTAAGCTAATCATTATAGAATTGAGTAATTTAAAACAAGGATTTAATAATATGTATAATAGAGACTATCTATCTCATAAGAATAGCAATGAGACTTATTCAGATAATAAAACACACACATCATCTTCAGGCGTAGGTTCTAGAACTGATTTAATGAGTTTTTTAAAAAGTACTTATCAGCTTTTTGCAAGTTCTTTACTTGCTGCAACTGCTGGTGCTTATATTGGGCTAGATATGGTTTCAGTTATTGCTAGTTGGTATTGGGGCTTGGTTATACTTGAATTTGTATTTTTATTTGGACTTTTTGCTGTAAAAAATAAACCAGGTATCAATTTAGCAGTATTATTTGGCTTTACTTTTTTAAGCGGGCTTACAATCACTCCTTTGCTTAGCTCTATACTTATGATGCCAGGTGGTGCATCTATTGTTGCTCAATCTTTTCTAATGACTTCAGTTGCATTTGGTGGAATTTCAGTATTTGCAATGACTACAAAAAGAGATTTTTCAAATATGGGAAAAATGCTTTTTATAGCTTTAATTGTGTTAATAGTTGGATCAATTAGTAATATTTTTATTGGATCTTCTATTTTTCAACTTGGCATTGCGATGGTTGGAGCAGTTCTATTTTCAGCTTTTATTCTTTATGATACACAACAAATTATCAAAGGTAATTATAGTACTCCAATTGAAGCTGCTATTGCTTTATATATTGACTTTTTAAATCTTTTTATCTCTTTACTTCAAATTTTTGGAATATTGGGAAGTAACGACGACTAATCTTTTGAAAATATCTAAAAATTCTCTAAGACTTATTGATGCCAATCTTAATAGATTAAGAGAGGGTATCAGAGTTGTTGAGGATATTTTTAGATATATATACAATGATAAAAGAACAGCTTCTAAGCTTAAGAACTTAAGACACTTATCAAGGCTTCGAAATTATAAAAGCATATTAGAAAGTCGTGATATAAAAAATGATTGTCTTAAAAAATCAACACTTTCCGAACAAAAAAGAAATAATCTTAAATCAATTTTAATCGCAAATTTTAAGAGAGCACAAGAAAGTAGTAGAGTTTTGGAAGAATTTACAAAACTTATTTCAACTAAAAATAGTGAAAATTTTAAATTTATAAGATATGAACTTTATAACTTAGAAAAAGTTTTAACAAAAATTACTTCAAATTCCAAATAATTTAAATTATAATTTTTATATAATTTTTTTGCCTCTTTATATGAAAGAATAGACTTTTCACTTACTCCTGAATTTTTAATATAATGAAACATCTCTTTTTTGTCTTTAAATTCTAAATTATAATTAAATACTTCAAAGTCACAATTATAATGATTTAAAAAAGATTTTTTAATCTCCTCGATATTTAATATAGGTGATTTTCTTTTGGTGATTTTTTGTATAGATTTGAAAGTATTAGAAGTAAATAGAACAACATTTATCTCATCAGATATAAGCTTTAAATTTTTCACTATCTTATCAAGATTTTTCGACCACTGCAAAGCAGATGATGATAACACCATATCATAATGCTCATTTTTTATTGAATTAAAAAAATCATCATCATCAAAATCAAAACAACATATTTCTAGTTTTGTAGCCTTAGGATGTAGTTCGCACATTTTTTCTGATGCATCTATTGCTTTATACTTATCAAATTTCCAATCAACAAATTTAAAGATTTGTCCAGAGCCACACCCTAATTCTAATATTTTTTTTGGTTTTCTATCTTTAATATCTCTAACTATAGCTTTTGATACCAATTGTTGAATTATATTGTTTTTTCCATATTCTGTAGCATATTTAGAAAACTGATTTTGAATAGAATTTTTATACATAACAATGATTTTATCTTGAAATTAGTAAAATTTAGATAAAATACACACCATTTACAAAATAGGAAATAAAATGACATCAACTTTATTAATAACTCAATTTGTTTTAGCACTTTTAATTGTTATAGTAGTAATGCTACAAAAAAGTTCAAGTATGGGACTAGGCGCTTACAGCGGAAGCAATGATTCTATGTTTGGAGCAAAAGGTCCTGCAAATTTTTTAACAAAAGCTACTTTTGCACTTGGTATTGTGTTTGTTGCAAATACCCTTGCTTTAGGATATTTTTATAATCAAACAAAACAAGTTAGTGCTATAGATAATGTAGAAATTAATACTATCATACCACAAGCACCAAAATCTTTACTGCCAAAACAAACTTCTACCGTTCCAGTTTCTCCAGCAGTTCCAAAAGCTCCAGTAGCAAAATAATTTTTTAATATGAGATATTTATTTTTTATATTTATCTCGTGTTCTTATATCTTTGCAAATTCACATATATTTGTATATCATAGATTTGGTGATGATAAACACAAAAGTGCAAGCACAACAATTAAAGAACTAGAAGAAGAATTTGAATATTTTAAAAAAAATAACTACAAAGTTGTTTCTTTAGAAAAGATTTTAAATAAAATAAAAAAGAAAGAAAATGTTCCATCTAATTGGATAGCACTCACTATTGATGATGCTTATAAAAGTTTTTATACACATGGACTAGAAATATTTAAAAAATACAAATATCCATTTACTCTTTATGTATATACAGAGGCTACTACTAAAAAATATAAAGATTTTATGACATGGAAGCAAATAAAAGAAGCCTCAAAATATGGTTCAATAGGTCTTCATTCTTATTCACATCCTCATTTAACACACAAGAGCAATAAAGAAATCTATAAAGATACACAAAAATCTTTTTATATCTTTACAAAAAAAATGGGATATGCTCCTAAAACTTACGCTTATCCATATGGTGAGTATGATAGAAGAGTTCAAAAACAAATAAAAAAATTTATGTTTCAAAAAAAACCAGCTTTTGATGCAATTCTAAATCAAAACATAGGCTCCGTTACAAAAGAAACTGATTTATTTGATATACCTCGTATCGCACTAGTTGGAAATGTAAATATTAAACAAAAACTAAAATATAAAACTTTTGATGCAAAATGGATTGAACCGTTAAAATTTCCAAAAGACGGTATTTTGAAGTCAATTAAGGCAAAAGTTAATCCTAAATATAAAAAACTCAAACTTTATATCACTAGTGAAGGCTGGAGAGATATAAAAGTAAATAATGGTATAATCGACATAAAATTAAATATTCGCTTAAAAAGAGCAAGAACTAGAATCATATTAGGAACGGATGTTTTTACAATTTCAAGCAACATAATTACAAAAAAAAGGAATAACAATGATAAATGAAGTTTACACTCAAACAAAAGAAGGGATGGATAAATCTTTAGAAGCTTTAAAAAGAGATTATACTACTTTAAGAACAGGAAAAGTATCTACAAGTATTTTGGATAATATAAAGATTGATTATTATGGAACACCAACTGCACTTGGTCAAGTTGCAACTATTTTAGCGCCTGATGCTACTACTATTAATATTTCACCTTGGGAAAAAAATTTAGTAAAAGATATTGAGCACGCAATAGCTCAAGCAAATATAGGTGTAAATCCAAATAACAATGGAGAAAGTGTACAATTGTTTTTTCCTCCAATGACTGTTGAGCAAAGACAAGAGAGTGCAAAAGGCGCTAAAGCCATGACAGATAATGCTAAAGTTGCGATTAGAAATATAAGAAAAACTGCGAATGACAAAATAAAAAAATTAACAAAAGATAAAGAGATAAATGAGGATGAAAGCAAACAAGCACAAGATGAAATCCAAAAAATAACTGATTCATATGTTACAAAAGCTGACGAAACATTTAAAGCTAAAGAAGCTGAAATTTTAAAGGTATAATTCATAATGAATATAGAGCAAATTTATAAAGACTCATCAGCTTTACTTGAAGGGCATTTTAAACTAAGTAGTGGCAACCATTCACAATTTTATTTACAAAGTGCAAAAGTGCTAGAAGATCCAAAAACTGCTAAATTATTAGCTGAAGAACTAGCTAAACAAATCAAAGAGAGTGGTATCAAAATTGATGCTGTTTGCTCTCCAGCACTTGGTGGTCTAATCGCAGGATTTGCATTGGCAACTGCACTTGATGTTAGATTTATATTTGCTGAAAGAGTAGATGGTCAAATGACGATACGAAGAGGCTTTGAAGTAAAAGAAAACGAAAACTATGTAATTTGTGAAGATATTATCACCACTGGTGGTAGTGCTTTGGAAGCCGCAAAACAAATTCAAAATAATGGCGGAAACATAGTAGCTTTTGCTGCATTGGCAAATAGAGGCTTCTGCAAAAGAAACGGAACAACAAATAGTCCAAAAGAAAATTGTAAACTTCCAAATAATGTTCCTTTATTTGCACTTGATGATTTTACATTTGAAATGTACTCGCCAGAAAATTGTCCTTTATGTAAAGATGGTTCAACTGCAATTAAACCTGGAAGCCGTGGCAACTAAACGGTGCTTAATTAAATGGCAAGATGGAGAGACATAAAGCAAGGCAAAAAAAAGACCAAAGAGTCTCAAAGTTTACATTCTAAGAAAAAGGAGGATTTTTCTTTAAATGCAAGCGTATTGACTCAAATAAAAGCTGCTATTACTGATTTATTTATGCTTATAATGCCTCTTATGTATCTTTCTATATATATACTTCTTGGAGGAAGAGAAGGCTTTTCTCAAAATATTTTAATTGGGTGGGGTTATATTTTAATACCATATTTAATTATTAGTGTAATATTTTTAATGACCAAAGGGCAGACACCTGGGCTTAAGGCATATGAAGTTAAAGTTGTAAATAATAAAAATAAACAAAATATCAATATTTTTCAAGCAATTATACGACAAACAATATCTTTATTGACAACTATTAGTATCATTGGTTTATTGTTTCCATTTTTTAGAAAAGACCACAGAACAATTCAAGACATTATCGCATCAACAGCTGTAATTGATTTTCCAAATACATAGATATCTTATAATTATATAAATGCTTTTTTTTAAATTATCTGCATTTTATTTTTTCTATTTTGCAGCTGTTGGCGTATATATAATCTTCTTACCAAAAGTATTACACGACATTGGATATAGCACAACTCAAATTGGTACTATTTTTGCCTTAGCCCCTCTTATGAGATTTGCTACGCCATTTTTATTTTTAAAACATATTAGGCTAGATCAAAAATTATTTAAATTTATTCTAGTGTTTTCAGTTCTTTCTTCTTCTTTATTTTATGTTACCATTGACAATCTTTATCTTTTTATGTTAAATAATGCTGTATTGGGAGTGTGTTTAAGCATTTTGCTTCCATATGTTGAAATTATTGCACTAAATAAATTGGGCAAAAGAGGATATGGCAAAACAAGACTTTTCGGCTCAATAGGCTTTATGCTTATTGCGCTTATACTTGCCAATTTTTTAACTACTCCAAAAGTAGCACTTCATTATTATTTAATAACAACATTTTTAACTGCTGTATTTTCATATTCTTTATTGAAATATGATATTGAATGTCAAAACAACTCATCAGAAAATGAAGAAAATTTTTCTATTTTAAAATACTGGCCATTCTGGTTAAGTTTATTTTTAATGCAAGTTGGCTTTGGAGGCTTTTATAATTTTTTTACTATATATGAAACTTCCAATGGGCTAAGTTTAGAAATCACAAGCTACCTTTGGACTTTTGGTGTTGTTTGTGAAATTTTTATGCTTTATTCTCAGGGAAATATTCTTAGCAAAATTAATCTTCTTAATATTATTAAATTTTCTATTTTCATTACTGCATTAAGATGGCTATTGTTATTTTTCTTTCCAACAAATTTAACAATTACATTTATTAGTCAAAGTATTCATGCTTTTAGTTTTGGCCTGTATCACAGTGCAATAATAATGTATCTTTATACTTTATACAAAAACAAACAATTAGCACAACAATTTATGTTTGGTTTTGCATATGGACTTGGTGGATTTGTTGGTGCGCTTATTGCTGGATGGGTGTATGGGAAATATCTGTTTTTATATTCAAGCATTATAACTATGCTGTCTTTTTTTAGTTTATATAAAATGAAAAAATAAGTTATTTCCCTTTTAGCTGTTCTTCTCTTTGTTTAATAACTTCTTTTAAATCTTTTATTGTTTTTGCTTGTTCTTCTAGCATTTTATTTAATCTTACTATTTCCACTGATTGATTAGAAACCTCCGACTGCAATGCTTCTGTTTTCTTTTTATATTTTTTTGAAGAATCTCTAAAATTAGTATTTTCTTTTCTTAAATCTTCCATTTTGGTTTTTATATTTGAAAGTGCTCTACTATGCCTATCTTTTTCAAAAGTTATCTCTTTTTCATAATGTATTAGTTGATTTTTAGCTTTTGCTTCTTTCTTTTTTGCTATTTCAAGTGAATCTCTAATTATAGAAATACTTTTAGTATCTGAAAATCTTAATTTATTTTCAAGCTCATCAATTCTACATTTTAAATCATTCTCTTTCTTTCTTTGATCTTGAATATTGTTAATTACTTTTTTCTGAAATTCTCTTTTTTGAGCTTCTTCTTCTGTGATTAAAAATCTTACAGCCATATATTCAATAACACTCTCACCAGTTTCATCAAATATTGGAAAAATATGAGCATTTACGATATAAGGGCTTCCATCTTTTGCTTTACTCTTTATTTTTCCTATCCAAATTTTTTTGGCTCTTAAAGTATTCCAAAGAACATCAAAAAATGGTTTTGACATATCTTGATGTCTTACTATTCTTTGATTTGTTCCAATAAGTTCCTCTTGACTATATCCAGTAACTTCACAAAAAAGATCATTTGCATATGTAATATTTGCACCTAAATCAGTTTTCGTTACTATTGCTACTTTGTTGATAATATTAATATATCGCTCTGCCTCTTTTTGTTTATTTTTTATAACCAATTCTTGATATTTAAGAGTTGCTAAATCTTGAATTTTTAACAATAAATCTTTTGCTATAAGTGGCTTAAGAACATAATGTGTTACTCCTAGTTTAATAGCATCTAAAAAATATTGAGTTTCAGCATGTGCTGTTGTAAGTATACATAAAAGACTATTGTCTATTTTCTTAATTTCTTTTAACATTTCTATGCCGTTCATATTTGGCATACTAATATCACTAATAACAATATCAACAGATATATTGTCATCTTTTAACTGCTTATATTTTTTTAAACCCTTCTGTCCATCTTCTGCTGTAAAAATTTCTTTAAAAAATTTCTCCAAAACACTTAATATTGAACTGCGAATCTCATCCTCATCTTCAACATATAAAATAGTTATTTTCTTTAAAACATCTTTATTAAACATAATGTAAATTATATCTTATTTCTTATCATTTTACAAACTACAAATATTTAAAATGTAATATTTTCCAAATATTCCAATTCTTCGCCAGCAAAAATTATAGCATCTATTCTATATGCTACATCAAGTTTTTTTATTTGCAAATAATATTCAATACTTCTTATTAATTTATTTAATTTAGATGGTGTAATATTATAAACTGCTTCAAAACTATTACCACTCTTAACCTCTACAAAATGATAAACCTCATCTTTTATAGCAATTATATCTATCTCTCCTAGCTTTTTTGCATAATAATTTCTTTGAATAATTTGATAACCATTTGAAAATAAAAAATCAACTGCCTTATCTTCAAAATAATTACCTTTTGACCTGCTCATTTTATTAAAATTTTATTTCGACTTCAACTGATTTAAATCTTGCAGTTTTTGTATTTATATCACTTTCTTTACCAAATAAATAATTTATCTTAGAATGTGCATGATGAAAAGAACAAAACAAAGTACCTTTTTTTATAGTTTTTGTAAATTTTATCGGCAATTTATTTGTTTCTCCATATAAAGAAATCAACTTAACATATTCACAATTATTTAACCCTTCTTTATCTTCAAGACTTGCTAAAATCATATCTTCTTTATATCTATCAAATAATTTTTCACTTTGACTTGTTTGTGCATTATTATTATATTGCACCAAAACTCTTCCAGTAGTCAAATAAAAATTTTTGGTTTTTTGACTTTGTTTTAACTCTTTTATTTGTCCTCTTAAATCGTATTGATTATATTTAAAATGACCCAATCCGTCTTGAGTTCTAAATGTTTCAGTATGCAAAATAGGAGTATCCACTCTAGCTATTGGCCACTGCATTCCCTTGCTCCTATGTTTTATAAGCTTTTGGTAGCTTGCACCTCCGTATCTATAAGACATCTCTTCTCTTGTATCGTTCCAAACATCTTCACTTGAAGTGTATAAAAATTCTCCGTTTATTTTATTTTCAATATCTCTTAAAACTTCCCAATCATCTGGCAAATCATTTGTAACCAAAGGTTGTGATAAATGAAGCCTCCTCATTGCATTTACATATACACCAGTTTTTTCATAAGCTGATTTTACGCCAAATACAATATCAGATTTTTTAGCAATTTGAGTCATAAAAAGTTCAGAAGTTATTAATAAATCAAGATTATCAAGTGCTTTATTTATTTTATTTTGATTTGTATGTATATGTGCTAAGTCTTCTGATATAACAAACATAGCTTTTAAATTCCCAGCAAGCATAGCATCTACCATCTCGGGAGTTTTTAGACCTATTTCTTTTGGTGTTTGATAATCTGGTAAAAAATAGGGCAAACATCCAACATCACAAGCACCTTGTACATTATTTTGTCCGCGAAGTGGCATAAGTCCGGTACCGGCTTTTCCTATGTTCCCAGTCATAAGCGCAAGATTTGCTATAGCCATAACAGCATAGCTACCATCTAAATGTTCAGTAATTCCCAATCCCCAAAAAATCATAGATTTTGAAGTTGCATACTGTCTTGCTATTTGTGGAATTTGTTCGGCTAATTGTTCATATCCTTTTATATCTTTAAAATATTCTGGATTTGCTGTGCTATCATTTAAGATTTTATTTTTATAATCCTCAAAATCCTTACATCTATTGTCAATAAATTCTTTATCGTAAAGTTCTTCTTTTAAAATCACAAATGCTAAAGAATTTAAAAATAGCAAATTCGCTTCATAAGGTAATATCACTTTTTCACTTGCAAATTTTCCAAGCTGAATATCTCGCACATCACAAACCACTAATTTTGCCGTTTTTTTTCTACTGGCTTCTATCATTCTATTCGCAACTATTGGATGAGCTTCTGTTGTATTTGAGCCAATTACTAATATAAATTCTGTTTCATAAATATCATCATAAGGATTAGTAGCAGCTCCCTCTCCAATAGTAGCCTTTAAGCCGTTTAAACTTGGTGCATGGCATACTCTTGCGCAATTATCTATATTTGGCGATTCCATAGTTTCTCTGGTAAATTTTTGGAATAAAAATCCACTTTCACAACTAGTTCTAGCTCCACCTGATGCACCAAAAGATTTTCCACCAAATTCATATTTAATTTCTGCTAATTTCCAAGCACTAAGAGAAGTTGCAAATTCATAGCTAGCTTCCCACCAAATATCATCAATAGACTTTAAAGTATGACTTCTAGCTTTTAATTCTCTTGGCATTGGTTCAAAATTTTCTTTTATAAAACTTTTTTTAATTCTTACATTTCGTATTCTATTTGGTGAATCTACAAAATCAAAACCCATCTTGCCTTTTATGCAAAGCTTTCCTTGACTTACATACCCATCGCTTTGAGCATAAATTTTTTGTATTTTATTATTTTCCACTTGTGCAGTTATGTCGCAACCAACTCCGCAATAAGTACAAACTGAACTAATATCAACCAACATATCAACCACCACCTACAAATTGTAATAATTCTATTTTATCATTTTCTTTTGGAACAAATTTTTCCCAATTTTCTTTTTTAACAACATCCATATTAACAGCTACTGCCATAACCTTATCTTCTATTTTAAGATTTATAATTATTTCTTTCAAATTCATATTATCTTCAAATATTTTATCTTCACCATTGATAATCAACTTCACTTATTGCTCCACTATTAAAAATTTATTTTTAAATTTAAATTATTATACATAAGAAAAAGTTAAAATTCTATTTTATTTTCTATACTTTGATTTCCATTTTGTTTAGGCTCTATTTTTGGTATATTTGAAATTGTTGTAAAAAATTCTGTTTTACTGTTAATAGAACTTGTAAATACATCTTGTGGTTTTTCAAATTTTCTTTTCATCTCAGGATGTAACTTTAACCATTTTTTATAAAAATAAGCAAATGCCGGAGCCGCAGTCCGCCCACCAGTTTCACTTCTTCTCATAGGTGTATTATCATCATTTCCGTACCATACAATAGTTTGCAAAGTTGGTGAATATCCACAAAACCAAGCATCTATATTTTTATTTGTTGTGCCTGTTTTACCTGCTATATCAAGCCCAGAGACTCTTGCTCTTCTTCCAGTTCCACTTTTTACAGTATTTTGCAAAATTGATGTCATAAGAAATGTTTGAGAAGGGGTTGTTATATATTTGTTTTCTGTCTCAAATACAATAGTTTGATTTGTCGCATATGTAATACTCTTTATTAAAAAAGGTTTATTTCTAATGCCTTGATTGGAAAATATTGTATATTCCTCACTTAAATCAAAAAGAGAAATGCCAAAACTTCCAAGCGTAATAGATAAATCAAATGGAATATCTTTAAATCCATAATATTTTAATTTTTCATGTAAAACATCTATTCCTATTTCTGTTACTAGATTTATGGTTGCCAAGTTTCTTGAATGTACCAATGCTTCTCTTAAAGAGATTAATCCTTTAAAATCTTTTTCATAATTTCGTGGTTGCCATTTTTTTAAAACATTTTGGGAAGATTTATATCTATAAGTTCTGCTAATATCCACAAGAGTACTAGCTGTTGAATATCCAAGATTTAATGCAACTTGGTATAAAAAAGGCTTTGCTGCACTTCCTGGTTGCCTATAACTTTGAACTGCTCTATTAAATGAAGATTTTTTATAATCAACACCGCCAACAATAGCCAGTATTTTTCCACTATTGTTTTCCAATACCATCATTGCACCATTTAAAGTTTTGGTTGTACTTTTATTTGTATCTACAAATTTATCTCTTTTTTTTATTTTATCATAGCCAAATTTTAAGGCTTTTCTTGCAAGCTGTTGTGCCTTTAAATCTATAGTTAAAGATATTTTATAGCCACCACTTTTGATATCTGGTAAATCTTTTTTTAATTGTCTTATTGCAGTATCTACTGCATAAGGAGCTTTATTTTTCGTTAAAGTATCATTGTAAACTATAGGTATATCATTTAAAGCGTTTTCATACTCTATTCTATTTATCCATCCTAATGTGTGCATTCTTCTTATTACTTGATTTGCTCTTGTAAGTGAAAATTTAAGATTTCTTGTAGGGTCATAAAAACTTGGCGCTCTTGGAAGTCCTACAAGTAAGGCAATTTCTTTTAATGTAAGCTCATTTAAATGTTTATGAAAATATCCTAAAGATGCGGTTTTTATACCATAATACCCATGCCCAAAATATACTTGATTTAAATATCTTTGCATTATTTCTTCTTTAGTAAGAAGTGTTTCAAGCCTTAAAGACAATAAAATCTCTTTTATTTTTCGTATTATTTTTTTATCTCTACTTAAAATCATTGTTTTAACAAGTTGCTGAGTAATGGTACTAGCTCCTTCTACTAATTTCATAGCTTTTATATCTTTTATTATTGCGCGACTAATTGCTTCAATATTTATACCACTATGTTCAAAAAACTGTGTATCTTCTATCGCAACCAAAGCCTCCACTACTCTAGGAGGAATATCTTTAAATTCACAATAAAATCTATGTTCTTTGTCAAATATATTAGCAACATGATTTCCATGTTTATCATAAAATTGTGTTGTTAATTGAGGCTTATAATCTACTATTTTTTGTATATCAAACCTAATTTGTGAATACAAAAATATAATTAGCATTAAAACTGTCATTATAATTAATGCCAAAATTAAAGATATTTTTTTAATCATTTTCTATGCTTTCTATTTTTAAAACTACTTAAGATAAGTTGCTTGGTATAATCTTCTTTAGGATTTTGCAAAATATCTTTTACAAAACCAGTTTCTATTATTGTTCCATCTTTTAAAATTACTATATTTTTACATACATTTTGTATTGATAAAATATCATGAGTAACAAATAACATCAAAATATTTAAATCTTGCTGTAAAGTTTGCAGAAGATTTAAAATAAGTTCTTTATTTTTTGTATCCAATGCAGTTGTTGGCTCATCTAATAAAAGCAATTTTGGATTAGTACTTATTGCTATTGCGATTACCACTCTTTGAAGCTGTCCTCCGCTTAGCTCACTTGGAAATCTATCCAAAACCAATTTTTCTAGCCCTACAAGTTTTAACATTTTTATTTTTTTATTTTTTTCACAAAAAAATTGTTTATCAATTTTACTTAAAGGGCTAAGTGAAGTAAAAGGATTTTGTGGTACAAAACTTATATTTGAACTATTTAATTCAAAATTACTTATATATTTTAAATTTGATTTTAAATTTGATGGTAACAATTTCAAAAGTGTTTTTAAAGTAAGTGATTTTCCGCTTCCACTTTGTCCTACAATCGCTACGGCAGAATCTATTTTTAAAGATTTAATTTTATTATCAAAAAGATTTACCAACTTTTCTTGGTTATTATAAATAGTTAAATTTTCAATTAAAAATGAGGACATAACATCTTATCTTAATAAATCATATCAATGGTTCATCCATCTCTTTTGGTATTGAAATATTCATTAACTTTAATACAGTTGGAGCAATATTATTTAACCCGCCATTTTTAACTTTCATTACGCCTGTTGCGATTACAAAACAATATACATCTCCAATTGTATGATTAGTAAGAGTTTTACCATTTTCATCTTTCATTTTTTCACAATTTCCATGATCACTTGTAATTACTACATTATAGTTCTGCATTTTTGCTTTATTTATTATAAGTCCTAATTGTTTATCTACACACTCAACTGCTTTAATCCCAGCTTCTAAAACACCAGTATGTCCTACCATATCACCATTTGCAAAATTAACTACAATAAAATCTTCATTTTCGTCCATTGCCTTTAAAACTTCTTTTCCTACTTGAAAAGCACTCATTTGAGGTTGTAAATCATAAGTTGCCACATCAGGAGAAGGTACAAGTACTCTTTTTTCACCTCTTAATTCATCTTCTATTCCTCCATTAAAGAAAAAAGTAACATGAGCATATTTTTCTGTTTCTGCTGTATGAAATTGAGATAAATTAGAATTTGAAATCACATCACCTAATGTATTTTCAGGAGCTTCTTTTGGAAAAAGAATAGGCAAAGGTAGATTTTTATCATACTGCGTCATTGTACAAATATTTAAATTTAATTTTTTAGTTTCAAACTTATTAAAATCTTTATTTGCAATAGCATTTGAAATTTCTCTAAATCTATCGCTTCTAAAATTACAAAATATTATGCCATCGTTTTGCTCAATACCATCATAACTATTAAATGACATTGGTTCTATAAATTCATCAAAAATATCTTTTTTGTATTGAATATCAATATATTCTAAAATAGAACCTCGTTCCCATTCTCCTGAATGGGAATGAATACCATTAACGATAACATCATAACCTCGTTGAACTCTATCCCATCTATTGTCCCTGTCCATTGTATAAAATCTTCCAGAAATAGTTACAATTTTTATATTATCATTACAAATATCAATAAGTTGCTTAATATATTGCTTTGCACTATCTGGTGCTACATCTCTACCATCTGTAATAATATGAATAAAGACTTTTTTATTTTGTTGTGAAGCAATTTTTGCTATTTCTTTTATGTGATTAATATGTGAATGAACTCCACCATCACTGACTAAACCTAAAAGATGAATATTGTTTGATTTTTTAATAGTATTTTGTAAAATTTCATTATCTTTTAAAGTATCGTTTTGAATTGCTATATTTATTTTAACTAAATCTTGATATAACACTCTTCCGCTTCCAATAGTCATATGTCCAACTTCACTATTTCCCATTTGACCCTCAGGAAGACCTACTGATAAACCAGAAGTTTTAATTAAAGAATTAGGTATATTTTTAAAAAGATAATCATAGGTTGGTTTTTTTGCTTGACAAAAAGCATTAAAATCACATGAATTATTATGTCCTATCCCATCAGTAATAATTAATATTGTTTTACTTGTCATTATTTTAACCTTAATCTTTGTTTCGATATAATCCGACATTATAACACACATTGTCTTGGACAATTTGATTTAAAAATTACAGGACATAGTCTCCTAAAAATTAAGGTTTGCGATTGTTTTATTGGTTTTATAGACACTTAGATATTAATATTTTTCAATATATCTCTATCCGTGCAGGACTTGGATTTTTTATTGCATTTTTTTTAACTATTTTTTTAATGCCCAAGTTTGTAAAGTGGGCAAAAAATAAAAAAAATAGTCAGCCTATTTATGATTTAGCTCCAAATTCTCATCAAGAAAAAGTTGGAACACCTACGATGGGAGGTGTTGTATTTGTTTTTACAACATTATTAGCTACTGTTTTAACAGCTAAACTTAACAATCCTTATGTATGCGGAGCATTATTGATAATAGGGCTTTTTAGTGCTATTGGTATCAAAGATGATTTAGCAAAAATTTCAAATAATAAAAATAATGCTGGAATATCAGCAAAAATGAAATTATTTTATCAAATTATAGCTTCTTGTATGGTAGTTGGAATTTTATTTTATGCCAATCATACTACTACTTTATTTGCACCATTTTATAAATATTCTTTATTTGATATGCAACTTTTTGCTGGAGTATTTTGGGTGCTTGTCATTGTTGCTGCTTCAAATGCTGTAAATTTAACTGATGGACTTGATGGATTAGCTACAGTTCCTTCAATAATTTCATTTTTTACTTTATCGTTGATTGTATATATTACAGGTCATGCCATAATAAGCGGGTATCTATTATTACCAAATATAAAATTAGTTGGGGAATTAGCAATAATAGGGGCTAGTTTTATAGGAGCTTTAATCGCTTTTTTATGGTACAACTCTCATCCTGCACAAGTTTTTATGGGAGATAGTGGAAGTTTGGCTATTGGTGGTTTTATGGGATATATGGCTATTGTTGCAAAAAGTGAAATTTTATTAATCATTATTGGCTTTATTTTTGTATTAGAAACAATATCTGTCATACTTCAAGTAGGTAGTTTTAAATTAAGGCAAAAAAGAGTTTTTCTAATGGCGCCAATTCATCATCATTTTGAAGAAAAAGGTTGGCATGAAAATAAAATTATTATACGATTTTGGATAATTGCGTTTATGTCAAATTTAATAGCTATTATGAGTCTAAAAATAAGATAAAATAATTAAGGCTATAAATTGAATATTAAAAATTTAAGAATACTAGGTCGTGGCAAAACCGCGTTAGCAATAAAAAAAATGTATCCAAATGCAAAAATGTATGATGATAAAAATAAAGAAAAATTCGATATAAACAGTGATGATTTAACTGTTGCAAGTCCTGGAATTCCACCACATAATTATCTAGTACAAAATACAAAAAATCTAATTAGTGATTATGATTTATTTTATAAAAAAATGCCTTATAATATTTGGATAAGCGGTACAAATGGCAAAACTACTACTACGCAAATGTTACAATATTTACTAAATAACAAGGGAAGTGTTTGCGGTGGAAATATAGGAACACCATTGGCTAGTTTAAATAAAAAAGCAAATATTTGGATACTTGAAACTTCATCATTTACCTTACATTACACAAAAAAAGCAAAACCAAACATATATATATTGTTACCAATTAGCGAAGATCATATCTCATGGCATGGAAGTTTTGAAGAATATGAGAAAGCCAAGCTAAAACCATTAGACGATTTAGAAGAAGGAGAAATAGCAATTTTACCTTCAAAATATAAAAATTATAAAACCAATGGATATAAAATTTGCTATGATGAAACTAAAGATTTAGCAACTTATTTTGGAATAAATACAAAGAAAATAAATTTTAAAGAACCATTTTTAATGGATGCTGTTTTGGCTTTAGCAACACAAAAAATTCTATTTGATAAAATTGACTATAAAAAAATAAATAAATTTAAACAAGATTCGCATAAACTAGAAGAATTTAAAGATAAACAAAAAAGAATTTGGATTGATGATAGCAAAGCCACAAATATAAATGCGACAATTCAGGCATTAAAAAGCTATAAAGATAAAAAAATATATATAATTTTAGGTGGTGACGACAAGGGTGCAGATTTAGATCCTTTGTTTAAAGAGTTAATAAAGCACAAAATAGAAATTTTTTCTATAGGAAAAAATACTGAAAAATTAAAAAAATTGTCAAAAACATATAATATAAAATGTAAAAAATGTTATTTGCTAGAAGAAGCTATATCACAAATTAATTCTAATTTCAAAAATAATAATACAATTGCATTATTGTCACCTGCTGCTGCATCTTTAGATCAATTCGATTCTTATAAACAAAGAGGTGAAAAGTTTAAAGAATATATAAATAAATATTAACACAAACAAGTATTGATTATAAACTTTTATATCTTAATACTATTAATTTATATACATTGATATGCAAAATTTGAAATATTTTATGCCAAGGTGTATAAATTAAGCTATAATTAAACTAATCTTCTATATACTTCCCATCCAAAATTAAAGTAAACATGGCTCGGTAGCTCAGTCGGTAGAGCAAAGGACTGAAAATCCTTGTGTCGACAGTTCGATTCTGTCCCGCGCCACCACTTTAATTTTAAATGCTTCAGTAGCTCAGTTGGTAGAGCAGCTGATTTGTAATCAGCAGGTCGTAGGT
>JAOZVJ010000111.1 GCA_029938215.1 Arcobacteraceae bacterium
TATGTAATATCAGAAGTGCAACCTGCTGTTTCCCCAAAACCATTATCATAAGTAAATAAATCAAGTTGCTTATTTAAAGAAGATATATCAGCTACACTATTTCCTAAAGTTGAAGCATAAATATTAAAATCAGCTTGTTTTTTTGTTCTGTTATCGATTATTGTTATAGTTTCCATATATTCTCATTTCAATTTATTTTTAAATATTATTACACTTTATTGTACCATATTCTTATAATACTGCATTAAAATATAATATATTTAATTTAATAGACACGCTATTTCTGAAGTTTGAAAATTTAAAGTTTAAAAATTTGAAAAAGTGGCGCGGTTGACGAGACTCGAACTCGCGACCTCCTGCGTGACAGGCAGGCATTCTAACCAACTAAACTACAACCGCACACTTAATTTATGGTGATCCCATGGGGACTTGAACCCCAGTGGTCGGAATGAAAATCCGAAATCCTAACCGCTAGATGATGGGACCACAAAATGTAGTTAATGGTGGTCGATAGAAGACTCGAACTTCTGACGTCTACCTTGTAAGGGTAGCGCTCTACCAACTGAGCTAATCGACCATAAAAAATAATACTGAAATGGTGACCCGTGTTGGATTCGAACCAACGGCCACCTCCTTAAAAGGGAGATGCTCTACCAACTGAGCTAACAGGTCATTTCATAAATTAACTTTAAACTAAAATCGTTTTTCGTTAATTTGGAGTGGAAGTATATACAAAAAATAAATCTTTGTCAAGAGTTTTTGCAAAGAATTTTAAAATTCTTTTTTAAAGCTATTTTTGCCGACTGAATTTGTATCTCTTTTCTACTTCCTTTAAGATTGTAAACTTGTATTTTCTCTTTACCATTTTTACCCATTACACCAATTACTACCGTGCCTACTGGTTTGTTTTTTGTACAACCATTTGGACCTGCGATACCACTAACTGCCATTGCAAAATCTGCATTAAATTTTTTTAACACACCCTGTAGCATTTCCCTTACAACCTCAATACTAACTACTCCAAAATCTATCATTGTTTGTTTTTTTACATTTAATTCCTGCTCTTTTATTTCATTTGAATATGTCACAACAGAGCCTTTAAAAACAGAAGAAGAACCTGAAATTTGAGTTATAAAAGATGCTATTAATCCTCCTGTACAACTTTCCGCACATGTAACAGTTTTGTTTTTCTTTTTTAATATTTTTTGAAACTTAATCATATCAGATTTTTTAAATATATAGTTGTACACTTTTAACTACCCTTAAACTTTATTTAGATACACTTTATCTTAATTTATATTATAGGATTATTATACAAATGGTTGATTATAAAGACACACTACTGCTACCAAAAACTGCGTTTCCAATGAGAGGAAATTTACCACAAAACGAACCAAAACAATACAAACTTTGGGATGAACAAAAAGTTTATGATAAGATGAAACTAAACCGTAAAGATGCGGAAAGTTTTACTTTACATGATGGTCCTCCTTATGCAAACGGTCATATTCATATAGGTCATGCTCTAAACAAAATCTTAAAAGATATAATCATAAAATATCATTATTTTGATGGAAAATCTGTACGATTTACTCCAGGTTGGGATTGTCATGGTCTTCCAATTGAACAAAAAGTTGAAGAAGCACTTAATAAGAAAAAGGGTGGTAAAAAGAAAAAAGATTTACCAAAAAGTGAATTTAGAGAACTATGTAGAAACCACGCTTCTAAATTTGTAGATATTCAAAGAGATGAATTTAAGCAGTTAGGTATTATGGCAGATTGGGAAAAACCTTATTTGACTATGGATTTTAAATTTGAAGCAAATATTTATAGAGAATTAATAGCTATTGCAAAACAAGGTCTTCTTATCCAAAGAAGTAAGCCGGTTTATTGGTCTTGGGCAGCACAAACAGCACTTGCTGAAGCTGAAGTTGAATATGAAGATAAAGTATCTCCATCTATTTTTGTAGCTTTTAAATTAAAAGAAATGGATGCAAGTGTAATTATTTGGACAACAACTCCTTGGACACTTCCTGCAAATACAGGTATTAGTTTAAATGGTGAAGAGGAATATGTATTAACTTCTGATAAATTTGTTGTAGCTAAAAAACTTTATAATTCTTTAGTGAAAGATAAAGTTATATCTGGTGACATAGTAGAAGATATTAACCCAAATACTTTAGAAAACACATTCGCTATAAATCCTCTTAATAATAGAGATTCTAAAATAATCTTAGGTGACCATGTTATGATGGATGCGGGTACTGGAGCAGTTCATACAGCACCAGGTCATGGTGAAGATGACTACAAAGTAGGTCTTAAATATGGACTTGATGTTATTATGCCAGTAGGTGCAAATGGTGCTTATGACAATACAATAGTAAGAGAAAATCTTTTGCCAAATGCTGAAGAGTTTTTAAATATGAATGTATTTAAAGCAAATGAGCCAATCCTAGAATTGCTTGGCGATGATTTATTGAAAAGAGTTGATATAACACATTCTTATCCACATTGTTGGAGAACACATAAGCCGGTTATTTTTAGAGCAACAAAACAATGGTTTATTGCTATTGATAAAACTTATGGAAAAGATGGGAACACATTAAGGCAAAATGCTTTAAAATCTATTGATGATATTAAATTTTATCCAGCACATGGAGAAAATAGATTAACTTCAATGGTTGACAATCGACCAGATTGGTGTATTTCTCGACAAAGAGATTGGGGTGTTCCGATTGCATTTTTTAGAAACAAATTAACGGATGAAATAGTTTATGATGAAAAAGTATTAAATTATATCGCGATGATTTTTGAACAAAAAGGGGCAGATGCTTGGTATGACTTGAGTATCGAAGAATTATTGTGCCCAGGAAGCGGATTAAATTCTGATGATTTAGAAAAAACTATGGATATCTTAGATGTTTGGTTTGATAGTGGATCAACTCAAAATGCAGTTTTAAGAAGTAGAAATTATGATGCAGGTTCTTATCCTGCTGATATGTATTTAGAAGGTAGCGATCAGCACAGAGGTTGGTTTCAATCATCCTTATTAACTTCATTTGCTTCAAGTGAAATGGCGCCTTATAAATCAATCTTAACACATGGGTTTACTGTCGATGCCAAGGGCGAAAAGATGAGTAAGTCAAAAGGAAATGTAGTAGCTCCAGAAAAAGTTATAAAACAATTTGGTAGTGAAATACTTAGACTTTGGGTTGCTATGAGTGATTATCAAAGTGATTTAAAAATTTCAAATGAAATACTTTCTCAAATGGCCGAACAATATAGAAAGATAAGAAATACTGCAAGATTTTTACTTAGCAATATTAATGATTTAGAAACTATTGTCGATGTAGATAAGATGGGTAGTTTGGATAAATGGATATTAGCAAAAGCAAGAACTGTATTTGATAGTATTGATGATGATTTTAGAAATTATGATTATTCAAGAGGACTTAATAAATTAAATAACTTTTTAGTTGCTGATTTATCTAACATTTATCTTGATATTTGTAAAGATAAACTTTATTGTGATGACAAAGATAGTATCGAAAGAAGATCTTCGCAAAGTGCAATGGCAATGATTGCTAAAGCTTTGATTGGTACTTTGGCTCCGATTTTAACTTATACTACAAATGAATTAATTTCTTATGCACCAAATGTTGTAAAAGATGGTCTTGATGATATTTTTGATTTAACAAAATACAAACTTCCAAAAGTTGCTTTTGATTTAAATGAAGCTCATCTTTTAGAGGCAAAAGAAAAGTTTAATGAATCAATTGAATCTCTTAAAAAAGACAAAACCATTAAATCAACTTTAGAATTGGTAATTTATACAAACAGTGAAGAATTTAACAAATTAACTTCAATTGAAGCAGAAGATTGGTTTGTAGTAAGTAAGGTTATTGAAAAAAAGAGGGATGATAAAATAGTTGATTTTATTGTTGATGGAAAAACTTTTGAAGTTTATAAAGCAGTAGAGTCAAAATGCCCAAGATGTTGGAAATATAAGGCAAAAAATGAAGAATCTATATGCCCTAGATGTCAAGAAGTAGTTGGTAACTAAAATTGTTTTCACAACCAGTAGCTTTAACTTTTATATTTCAAACTATTGGTGTAATTTTAGCGGTTACAGCTGTTGGAGTATTTTTAGTAAAATCAAATAAGAGAAGTAAAACTTCTCAAAAAAAAATAAATAAAATAAAAGGAAAATAAAAAATGAGTATGCCATTTACAGATGAAGATTTACAACAACCAGTAGAGAATATAATTAAAACAAAAGTAGCACCTATGATGGCAAAAGATGGTGGAGCTATTAGCCTTATTCAAATAAAAAATGGGAAAGTTTATGTGCAACTGAAAGGTGCATGCATAGGTTGTGCTGCGAGTAGTAGTACTTTAAAATTTATTGTTGAAAAAGAAATAAGAGCAGCAATTCACCCTGAAATCATTATAGTAAATGTTCCGCAAGGAATGGAAAATAAATTAGAGGAATTAAATTGATTAATAAAACAGCTTTATTAAAAGATGCACATAATTTTTTCACAATAAAACAATACGATAAAGCAATATTTTTATATGCACAACTTTTATCATTAGAACCAAAAAATAAAGAATACCAAATTTATGCTCTATTTTGTGATATAGCATCTGAAAATAGCGAAAAAGGGCAAGCTCTTTTTGATTATTTTGCAGTTACAAAAGAGGAAGATTTTGATACTGCAACTAAATATGTTATGAATACCATAAGTGCATATGATGGCAATAATGAAAAAATGATGGGTATCTTAAAAGATATATCAACACAAACAGTAGAAACTTTAGATGCAATAGAATATACAGATTTTGAAGCTTTGATTAAACAAAG
>JAOZVJ010000112.1 GCA_029938215.1 Arcobacteraceae bacterium
TTGATAGTATATTATAGCATAAATTTCTTAAGTTTGGTTTTATATAGCTATATTAATTATTAAAAAACATTACATTTTGACATATTTTTTAATAAACTAAAAAAAACTTGCTATTATTTCCTATATAAAATTAGGATAAATTAAATGAAACAATTAAAATGTGCATCTATAGATGGTTTTGAAGCAATAAGTGTTGATGTTGAATCTACTTTTACAAGAGGATTGCCATCTTTTAGTATCGTAGGTCTTGGAAATAGTGCAATTCAGGAATCAAAAGACAGAATAAAATCTGCACTTTTAACAAATGATTTTAAATTTCCTCCTAAAAAAATCACCATAAATTTAAGTCCATCTGAAATAGCAAAATCAGGAAGTCAATTTGATATATCTATTGCATTGCTTATTGCTTTACAGGAAAAAAATATAAATTTTAGTGATTTTTATGTATTTGGTGAGCTTGGTTTAAATGGAAATTTAAAAGATACAAAATCTATTTTTGTACTTATCTTATCCCTTGCCCAACAAGGACTGATTAAAAATGTACTTATTCCTAAAGAATCCATTTCTAAAATTTCAACTATACCAAATCTTAATATTTATGCAGTTGATAATTTATCGCAAGCTATTGATTTTTTTGAGTGTAACGATAAAGAAATACACAGAGTACAAAATGCAGATTTCAAATACGATTTTTTAGAAATTAATGGAACTAAATATTATTACACACAAAATTATAAGTTAGATTTTGGTGATGTAAAAGGGCAAACAGTAGCTAAAAGAGCAGCATTGATAAGTGCAGCAGGAAATCATAATATAATTTTTGAAGGAAGTCCAGGATGTGGTAAAAGTATGATAAGTAAACGACTTCAATATATTATGAGTCCGATGAGTTTAGAAGAAATTTTAGATAAAGCAAAATTAGATTCCCTGCAAGTTAAAGAGCCTGATTTTACTCCACAAAGAAACCTAATCTCGCCACATCATTCATCTACAAAAGCTTCAATAATTGGTGGCACAAAGATAGGAGAAGTGAGTTTGAGTAATGGTGGTATTTTGTTTTTTGACGAATTGCCTCATTTTTCTAAAACTATTTTAGAGGCAATGCGTGAACCACTAGAAGATCATACAGTTTTAGTATCAAGAGTAAATACAAAAGTAAAATATCCAACAAAATTTCTATTTAGCTGTGCGATGAACCCTTGTCCTTGCGGAAATTTATTGTCAAGTAGTCGTGAATGTAGGTGTAGCGATATAGAAATACAAAGATATAAAAATAAACTTTCAGATCCATTTCTTGATAGAATAGATTTGTATGTAGTGATGAATGAAGTTACAAAAGAAGACAAAGTAGATGTTGATTCTCAACAGTTGCATAAAAAAGTAAATCAAGCTTTTATTTATCAAAAACAAAGAGGACAAAATGATTTAAATGGTAAATTAAATGATGATGAGGTTAAAAAATATTGTATTTTGGATGATGAGATTCAAGATATTTTAGATACCGCAATAGATAATTTTGCACTATCATTTCGTGCTATAAATAAGATTTTAAAAGTAGCAAGAACAATAGCGGATATAGAAAATAGCAGAACTATTAAAAAAATGCATCTATTGGAAAGCTTAAGTTATAGAAAACGATAATTTGGTATAATTACGCTATGAATATAAAAAATAATAATGAATTATTAAAAAAAATCGAAACAGTTGCTGTTATACTTAAACCAAAAGCGCCAGAACTAAAAAATGTTTTTTTGAAAATAAAAGAAAATTTTGAATCAGTTGGCATAAAAGTTTTACTTGGTAAATCAAGTGCTAAAATGATAGGGCGAGATTGTGGAGTTGAATTTTCTGAACTTTGTGAAAAAAGTGATTTTTTACTTACAGTAGGTGGAGATGGGACTCTAATCTCTGCTGTTAGAAGAAGCTTTAAATATAATAAGCCAGTGCTTGGTGTAAATCTTGGAACACTTGGTTTTCTTACAAATATTCTTCCAGATGAGTTATCTTCATTTCTAAAAGATTTTAAAAATAATAAATATAAAATAGATACAAGGATGATGATAGAAGCATCTATAAATATGAATGATTCTGTAGCGTTTAACGATGTTGTAATTACAAGGAAATCAATCTCGCATATGGTAAATATAGAGGCAAAAGTTGATGGTAAGCTTTTTAATAGTTACTATGGTGATGGACTTATTGTTTCTACTCCTACTGGATCAACTGCTTACAATCTTTCTTCTGGTGGTCCTGTAGTTTATCCTTTTACTGAGGCTTTTATAGTTACTCCTATATGTCCACATTCGTTGACACAAAGACCGCTTGTATTGCCTGCTGAATTTGAACTAGAGTTAAGCACGCCAGACAAAGAGGGTGCTGTCGTAATAATAGATGGGCAAGATATTTATGAAATAATGCAAGGTGAAATTATTAAAATAAAAATTGCTTCAAAAAAAGCAAAATTGATACGAAAAGAAAAATTAGATTATTTTGATGTTTTAAATACAAAATTAAATTGGGGACAAATTTGATAAATAGATTTTATCTTGAAGATTATCTTTCTTTTGATAAAGTTGATTTAGAATTCAAATCAGGACTTACTGTTTTTACTGGTGCTAGTGGTGCTGGTAAATCTATTTTGATGAGTTCAATTTTATCTTTATTTGGAAATAGTGATGCAAAACCAATGATTAGTGAGGTTAGCATTGATAATTTAAAGATAGATTGTGAAGAATATGGCGTGTCGTTAAATGAAGAATTTATTATAAAACAAATTAACACTACAAAAACTAGATATTTATTAAATAATCAAACAATATCAAAAAAAAATCTAAAAGAATTTTGTCAAATTTTTTCTAAACATTTGCATTTAAAAAATGTAGATGATTTTCAAAATAATAAAATAATTGATTTTTTGGATTTTTTAGCTAAAAAAGATGATAAAAATTTTGAAAATTTGCTTTTGAATTTTAAAGAAAAATTTAAACAACTAAAAGAGTTAAAACAAAAACTTGAGAAAACAAATAAAGATGAGCAGGATTTGGAAGAATTAAAAGAATTTGCTAAATTTGAAATAGAAAAAATCAAATCAATAGATCCAAAAGTTGATGAATATGATGAATTAAAATACATAAAAGACAATCTTTCAAAAAAAGACAAGATACAAGATGTATTGGAAAAGACACAACCTTTTTTCAACAATATACATCAAATAACAAGTGCTTTGAAACTATTGGATAAAAAAAGTGATTTTTTTGATGATTGCATAAACGAATTAAGTAACATTTTTGAACAATCAAAAGATGATATTGCAAATATGGATGATATAAACATAGAAGAAGTTTTGGATAGGATTGAAAAAATATCAAATTTACAAAAACGATATGGTAGTATAGAAAATGCACTTGAGCATAAAAAACAAAAAGAGATTGAGCTTGAGGGTTATGAAAATATATTATTTGAAAAAGCTATTTTAGAAAAAAATATTAAAAAATTCACAATTTTAGTAGATGAATTGTCACGAGAACTTACAGAAAAAAGAAAAAATCATATTAAAACTTTAGAAAATACCATAAATGAATATCTGCAATATTTATACTTAAATGGCTTAAAAATAGAATTAAATGAAAAAGATTTAGATAAAAATGGTAAAGATGAAGTTTACTTTTCTTTAAATAACACGCCCTTAAATAAAATAAGTAGCGGAGAATTTAATAGAATTAGGTTGGCTTTATTAGCAACAAAAAATAAATATGAATGTCAAAATGGTGGAATTTTATTTTTAGATGAAATTGATGCAAATTTAAGCGGAAAAGAGAGTGAAAGTATTGCTAGAGTTTTACAAGAATTATCAGAATTTTACCAAATTTTTGCTATTTCTCATCAGCCACAGTTAAGCGCAACTGCACATCATCATTTTTTAATACAAAAAGAAGATAATATATCTACAGTAAAAATTTTAAATAAAAAGCAAAGAGTGCAGGAGATTTCAAGAATGATAAGCGGTGAAAATATTACAACTCAAGCGATTGAATTTGCTAATGAGTTATTGGGATAATTATGATTAGATTTTTGTTTTTATTAATTTTACCATTTATCTTAAACGCACAAGTTGAGATAAAAGTTCCTAAAAGTTTTATTTTGGGAGAACCTGTTGTTTTTAGCATTAGCAGTAGTGGAAGTGATGTAGAATTTCCAAATATTAAAAATATTAATAATTTTGTTGTTCAAAATATTGGAACTTCTAGTCAAATAAATATTATAAATGGATCAAGAAGCAAAAAGATTGTTCGTAAATATAGATTTTTTCCAACAAATGATATGGTAATTCCAAGTTTTAAAATTAAAATAAATGGAAAAATAGAACAAACAAAACCACAAAAAATAAAATTACAAAAAGTAATTAAAACAAAATCGAATAATTTTGATTTAACATTAAAAATTAATAAAGATAAGACTTATGTCGGGGAAGAATTAATTTTAACTATGACTTTTAAATATAAAAAAGATATTCAAATTTATGATTTAAAATTTACACCGCCACAATTTGAAAATTTTTGGTCAAAACAACTTCAAACAAATAAACGATTAAAAGATGATTTGTATGTAGTGCAAGAATTAAATTTTTTAATTTTTCCTCAAAAAAGCGGAGTATTGGAAATATCACCCTTTAGAATAGATGTAGTACTTCCTGATCACAGCGGTAGAAGTAGCTTTTTTGGGACTCCTACAAAGCGTAAAAACATATATTCAAATGGTTTAAAAATAGATGTAAAACCATTGCCTGACAATACATACTTAATCGGTGATTTTAAAATAAAAACAACAGTAGATAAAACA
>JAOZVJ010000035.1:0-13795 GCA_029938215.1 Arcobacteraceae bacterium
AAGATATTGCAAAAATTTTAATAGAACGCTTAGGAGACCCCGATTATATGCACAATGTATCCATTAAAACAATTATGAAATATGACATTATGACAGCAGAGCCAATTTCGGATATAAGGAGAGTTGCCAAAGTAATGGTTAAATATCATTTGAGTTGTATTCCTATAGTAGAAAGTGGCAGTGAAAAAGTAGTTGGTATTATTTCTCGTTCAGATATTTTAAGAGCTGTATCTTCTGATCAGCATTTTCAGCTTTGGGCGTAAAATAAAAAATTATAGATAGTTTTGTTTTATTGCCTGTTGTACTTTAATAGCTTGATTGTGTTCTTTTACATCGTGACATCTGACAATACTTACTCCTTGATTTATTCCCTCAAGATGAATAGCCAAAGTACCAGATAATCGTTCTTTTGTTGTGGTCGATATAATTTTATCTATCATAGATTTTCTACTAGCTCCAAGCAAAATAGGATAGCCAAAGTGTTTAAAATGAGATATATTTTTTAATAAAATTAAATTATGCTCAAGTGTTTTGCCAAAACCAATTCCTATATCTAGAATAATATTTTTAATACCAAAATCTTTTGCTTTTTGTATTCTTTGTTTAAAAAAATCATCTACTTCAATCATAACATCTTCATAGGTTGGATTTATTTGCATTGATGATGGTGTCCCTTTCATATGCATTATAACAATAGTTGCGCTATATTTTGCTACTTTTTTTGCTACTTCATTATTTGACAATCCTGTGATATCATTTACTATTTTAAAGCCACTTTTAAGTGCGTATTCAATCACTTGAGGTGTAAAAGAATCTATACTAAAAGTAACTTTTTTATAAAGTTTATTCTTTTTTATTTCATCGCATATTGGTTTTATTCTTTTTAGTTCTTCTTTTTGACTAACTTTCTGACTTCCTGGACGACTTGATACCGCTCCTATATCAATAATAGATGCACCATCTTTTATTATCTTTTTGATTTGTTTTATTGCGTTAGATCCTTGAAATCTACTATTTTCATAAAAACTATCATTATTGGCATTTATTGTTCCCATTATTTTAACGGCTGTATTGTTTTCTTTTGTAAAATTTTTAAGTTCTTTTGCTAGCTCTTTTAATCCAAATGGCTGAGAGAGTTCTTTTTTTGATAAAATTTCAAAGTGTTTTGTTGAGCCTATAAGTAAGGCGTTTACATATTTTTCTTTTGCTAAAATTGTTCCCATTGGTACTGCCAAATCAGCTCCTATGGATAAAGCATCTTGTTTTAAAATATTAGCTCCACCTACATTTAAATTTTTTATTAAAAGTGTATGGTGTGAAGCTTTTTTTGACATAATTTTTGCACCTGCGGTATCTGTGCCAATAAAATCTTTTAAAAAAAATTCTATATTTTTTGGATTTATTTTATAAATATTCATTTTTATGAAGTGTTTTATTTTTTGTACAAACTAAGTTTAATAAAACATTCGTTAGTACATTTATTGGTCTTGAATTTAGTGTTATTAATTTTATGGCAGTTGAAAAACCATCTAGTTGCTTTTGATTTAATTGTATTTTTTGTTGATTTGCTTTGTAAAGAAGTGATTCTATTAATTCTTTTGCATCGTTTTTTGATATTCTTTGATTTGTTTTTAAAAAATCATATATTTGTTTTAAATCTAAATTTTCTAAATTTAATTGACAATCTTTTATAATTTTCTTATCTTTTATAATTTTATGTGAAATTCTTGAAAATATTGTAGGAAGTAGCGAATTTTTTGATAAAGTTATAAGAATAAATACAACATTCTTTGGTGGTTCTTCCAGTATTTTTAAAAGTGAATTTTGTGCTTCTATTCTAAAAGTATCTCCACAAAGGATGATGTATTTTGTATTGCTTGAAGCCAAATATGCTTCTTTAATTGTTTTTTGAGCATGAATTATTAAAAATTCATTTTTGCCTTCTTCTTCATTTCTAATAATTCTTGTATTATGTTTTGGTAATGTTGGTAAAAGTTTATTTAGAGTATTTTCAATATTAGAAACTATATATATGACTGAATTATTTATCATCTATTTGTCTATATCAATTTCGGCAAATAGATAGGCACTTAGTGTTTTATTGTATAGTCTAAACATTTGTAGCAGTTGTGTATCTAAGGCTTCATTATCGCTTCTTAAAGTAAAGCTATTTGGAACTTCTTCATCTAAAAGCCATAAAAAAGAATTTTTTGATACTTTTGCAAGTGTTGCATTTTCACTTTGACTTCTTCCTATATACCAAAAATAATATCCATTTGGAAAAGAAATATTAAGCATATCTTTTATAAGCTGAATATCGTTTTCTGACTTCATATTTTTAGGTTGATTTATAAAAGATTTAAAATCATAAAAAGGCAAAAGAGGTCTTTGATTTTTTGAAGAATTTATATTTGATAAAATATATTTTCCAAACCATTCTCTATCATCGTCTGTGATTATTAAAACAGAACGACCTTTGTCTAATATATGTGAAATTGATTTTGCAACTTGTGGAGTCCAATCATATTTTCTTTCTTCCATCCACGCACCTATAAGCTTGTCTTCTCTTATTGTGTCTATAGTCCAATTTAGAAATTCTTGCATTTAATGTATTCCTATTTTTCCAATTCATATGCATCATGAAGTGAGCGAACTGCAAGTTCTGCATATTTTTCATCAACGATCATAGATATTTTAATTTCGCTTGTACTTATTATTCTAATATTTATATTTTCATTTGCAAGAGCAGAAAAAGCTTTACTTGCTACTCCTGTGTGTGACTTCATACCAACTCCTACTATTGATACTTTGCAAATAGCATCATTGTAATCTATATTTTTGCTATCTGATTTAAAGTCTGCCATTACTTTTTTTGTTTTTTTCAAATCAGAAGAGGGTATTGTAAAATCTAAATTTGTAGTATTGTTTGTTCCAACAGTTTGCACTATCATATCTACATTGATTTTAGCATCAGCGAGAGCTGTAAAGATTGATGATGCGATACCAGGCTTATCAATCACTCCATACATTCCTATTCTTACTTGATTTCTATCTAAAGCTATTCCGCTTACTATCGGTTTTTCCATTATATTTTCTTCCTTTGTGATTAAAGTTCCCTCTATCTCTGGAGTAAAACTACTTCTTGACACTAAATTTACATTTAATTTTTTTGCCATTTCTACTGAACGGTTTTGTAAAACTTTTGCTCCAAGGGATGCTAATTCTAACATTTCATCATAAGATATTTTTTCTAATTTTTTAGCTTTTGGGACAAGTCGCGGATCAGTAGTATAAATACCATCAACATCTGTATATATTTCACATAAATCAGCTTTTAAAGCACCCGCAAGCGCTACAGCAGTTAAATCACTTCCTCCGCGACCAAGAGTTGTAACCCTATGATTAGTAGTGCTTACGCCTTGAAAACCAGCTACAATAATAATTTTACCATCGTTTATTGCATCTTTTATATTTTTGGTTTGTATATTTTCAATTCTAGCAGAAGTGTGTTCCGATGTTGTTAAAATACCGGCTTCTCTTCCACTCATTGAAGTTGCTTCAAAACCTTGTTCGTTAAGTGAAATTGAAAGTAAAGCGCTTGTAACTCGCTCACCTGAACTTAAAAGCATATCCATTTCTTTTTCATTTGGCGTTTTGCTGTAATGATTTGCATATTCAATTAGTTTATTTGTTTCACCACTCATAGCACTAACTACTACGACTATATCATCGCCTTGATTGCGAAATTTTTTAACAATTTCCGTAACATTTTGAATTCTTTCTAAAGTACCTACACTAGTACCTCCAAATTTTAACACTCTTAGCATTTTATTTATTTTCCATTTATATATAGCCCTCTTTTTTAAAATATGATAGAATTTGTTTGTAAACTGTTCGTTTAAAAAATGTAATATATTCATACAGTTTATTTGTTGGTACAAATTTATATTCACTAAATTCCGGAATTTTAGTGTTTATATTTATCTTTGCACCTTTTTTTAATTTAACCAAATAATATTTTTGTCTTTGACCATCATATGGTGCCATTTTGTCAGCAACTGCTGGTGGAAAATCATAACTTACCCAATCTGGAAATTCAGCTATGATATCAATTTGATTTGTACCTATTTCCTCTTCTAATTCCCTAAATAAAGCATCTTTTGGTGTTTCATTTTTATCAATTCCGCCTTGTGGAAATTGCCAAGCATTTACTACATCTATTCGTGAAGCTATAAATATCTCACATTTTGCAGGATATGATGCAGATAAAACAATCGCAGCAACATTTGGTCTATAGTTTTTCTCCGTTTTATCTTTCATTAACTTTATTACCTTATAATTTCATATTACTTATATGCTTTTTAGTGTATCAAAAGGTTGTTTAAAAATTGCTTTTATATATTCATATTCCATTTTGCGATAGCAAGTGCTATTATTGTGCATTTAATTCATATACTTATTTGCATCATTTAAAAAATGATTTTGTTCAAGCGTTGTGCAAACAATTAGAATTTGAACTTAAAAATTTACCAAAAAATCTTATTGAAACTGTATTTATAGGTGGTGGAACTCCAAGCACTTTAGATTTTGAGCATTTTGAAAAAATATTTAAATTATTAAATCCCTATTTAACTACTACAAAAGAGATAACATGTGAAGCAAATCCAAATTCTGCAAATAAAAAATGGCTAGATAAAGTCAATAATTTAGGGATAAATAGGATTAGTTTTGGAGTGCAGAGTTTTGACGATAAAAAACTTAAATTTTTAGGCAGAAATCATAATAAAAAAACAGCTATAAAAGCTATACAAAATGCAAAAGAGGTCGGGTTTGAGCATATAAATTGTGATATAATTTATGATACAATATTGGATACAAAAAAATTAATTGATAGTGATTTAAATATCATTAAAGATTTGCCTATTGATCATATTAGTGCATATAGTTTAACTCTTGAAGATGGTACTAAGTTTTATAATAAACCAAAAGTTAAAGTTGATGATGAGAATATGGCAAAATATTTATTTAAAAGATTAAATAAAATGGGTTTTGAACAGTATGAAATATCTAATTTTGCTAAAAATAAAAATTCCAAATCAAAACACAATTTAGGTTATTGGAAATATAAAGAATATCTAGGAGTTGGTGCTGGTGCTGTTGGTTGCAATGGTCAAAAAAGGTTATACACACAAAAAGATGTAAATATGTATATTGATAATCCCCTTATTTATAGTCATATTGAAACTTTATCTGCTGAAGACATAAAGGTAGAAAAGGTACTTTTAGGATTAAGATGTGAAATTGGAGTCGATAAAAAAGTGTTAAACGATAAAGAACTAAAACAAGTTTTCAAATTGGAAAAATTTGGAAAATTAAAACAAACAAAAGATAAATTTTATGCAAACGATTTTTTACTTGCTGATGAATTAGCTTTATATATTTTGGAGTAAAATAAATAGTTATGAACAATACATACAAACAGATAGTTAGCAAATATTCAAAGCTTTTAAAAAGCATTACGTATATACCACAAAAAGAAGTAGAGATATTATTGCTCAATATCTTAGATAAAAATGTAATATGGTTACATATAAATTATAATGAAAAATGTCCATCCAATATAGAAGAAAAATTAAAACAAAAAGTTCAAAAAAGAGCTACAAATTATCCAATAGAGTATATCACCAATAAAGTTAGTTTTTATGGAGAAATATTTAATATTATTGATGGCGTTTTAATACCTCGTCCAGAAACTGAAATATTAGTAGAAAAAGCAGAAAAAATTTTAAAAAATATTTCAAAGCCAAAGGTTGTAGAGGTTGGAGTAGGTAGTGGAATAGTATCTATTATGTTGGCTTTGCTTATTGATGATATTAAAGTTATTGCTGTTGATATTAATGAGAAAGCTTTAGAGCTTGCACATAAAAATGCTGTTAAACATAAAGTAGAGCATAAAATAACTTTTATTAAAAGTGATATTTTTAATTCCATACAGGTATCAAATTTTGATATGTGTATATCAAATCCACCATATATTGCAAATGATTTTTCATTGCCTTTAAATGTAAGATATGAGCCATCCAACGCTCTTTTTGGTGGATTTGATGGAAATGAGCTTTTAAAAAAAATAATTAAATCTACAAATAATAATAATATAAAATATTTATTATGTGAGATGGGATATGATCAAAAAAAATCTTTAAATAATTTTTTAGAAACATTTAATATAAAAAAGGTAAAATACTATAAAGATTTAGAAAACCTTGATAGAGGTTTTGAATTGGAGTTTGTATAGTGATAAGCGTATTGATAGTAGAAAACGCAAGATTGTTAAGTAATATTATAGCAAAAGAACTTATTGCATTAAATTATGAGTGCAGTAAAACTTATAGTTTTAAAGGTATTGAGGAACAATTATCTAAAAATAAATTTGATTTTATAATATTAAGCCTTTATTTATCTGATGGTGAAGGGGTTGAGCTTGTTCAAAAAGTAAAAAAATTATCTAACGCAAAGCTAATCGTTCTAACTTCAAGTACAGATGAAAAACAAAGAAATAGATTGTTTAATTCTGGTGTGATTGATTATTTTTTAAAAGAAAATATTAGTCAAACAGTAATAAATATAAATAATTTAATTCAAAATATTGTAAAAAATAATTTAATCAATATTCTAATTATAGATGACTCAAAAATCATTAGAGAAAGAGTGAAAGCAATTTTAACTCCAAGAAATTATAATATACTTGAAAGTGATACAGGGCAGGGTGGTATTGATATTATAGAAGATAATAACAATAAAGTTGATTTACTTATTTTGGATATGGAATTAGATGATATGCACGGAACAGAAGTGCTAAGTCACATAAAGCTAAATCAACAAAATAATTTTCCAATTATTGTACTTTCTGGAACAAAAGATGCAAATGTAATTAGTAAAGTTTTAAAAGGCGGTGCTTCTGATTTTATAAAAAAACCTTTGATTATTGAAGAATTTTTATTGAAAATTAATTTATGGGTTGAATATTATAGAAAGAGTATAGAGTTAGATGATTATAAACATAATCTTGAACATAAAATTGAAGATGGAATATCTGAAATAAAAACTTTAAATAAAGAAATAGAAGATACTCAAAAAGAAGTTATTTTTACAATGGGATCAATCGGCGAAGGACGAAGTAAAGAAACAGGAAATCATGTAAAGCGAGTTGCTCAATATTCATATTTATTAGCTAAATTTTATGGTTTAACTGATGATGATGCCGAACTTTTAAAATTAGCTTCTCCTATGCATGATATTGGAAAGGTTGCTATTCCTGATTCTGTTTTAAATAAGCCTGGTAGATTTAATGATGAAGAACGAATTATTATGAACAATCATTCGAAGCTAGGTTATGAGATGCTTTGTCATTCAGATAGACAAATTATGAAAACTGCTGCGATAGTTGCTTATGAACATCATGAAAGATGGGATGGAAAAGGATATCCAAGAGGATTAAAAGGTGAAGATATTCATATATTTGGAAGAATTACAGCAATTGCTGATGTTTTTGATGCCTTAGGAAGTCAAAGAGTATATAAGCCAGTTTGGGAAGATGAAAAGATATGGAAATTATTTAAAGAAGAAAAAGATAAACAATTTGAGGGTAAATTAGTCGATGTATTTTTTGATAATTTAGATGAATTTTTAAAGGTTAGAAAAGAATATACGGACTGTTTTTAAAATATTTTAAAAACAATCCAAATGATTCTTGGTATATAAAAATTAATGTTAACTTTCTACATAATTTTTAAGATTTCTACCAACTTTCGGATGTTTTAGTTTTTTAATTGCAGAACTTTCTATTTGTCTTACTCTTTCTCTTGTTACACTTAAAGCATTTCCAATTTCTTCTAAAGTTCTATCACTTTCATCAATCATAAGACCATATCTCATTCTTACAACTGCTTGTTCCCTTTCATTTAGTTGACCTAAAATTTGATCGATTTGCATCTGAAGATCTTCTTTCATAATGTTATCAATCGGGCTTGGAGCTTTTTCATCTGCTACAAAATCACCAAATTTACCATCTTCTTCACTACCTATTGGTGCATCTAAAGACACAGGTTCTTTTGTTATTTTAATCACTTGTTTTACTTTATCTATTGTAAGTCCAACAGCTTTTGCAATTTGTTCCAAATCTGGCTCTTTGCCATCTTCTTGAATACCTTGACGAATTACTTTGTTAATTCTATTAATAGTTTCAATCATATGAATTGGTATTCTAATAGTTCTTGCCTGATCTGCAATTGCTCTTGAAATAGCTTGTCTAATCCACCAAGTTGCATAAGTTGAAAATTTGTAACCTTTTTTATATTCAAATTTATCAACAGCTTTCATAAGACCGATATTGCCTTCTTGAATTAAGTCTAAAAAAGGCAAGCCTCTATTTGTGTATCTTTTCGCAATAGACACTACAAGTCGTAAGTTTGATCTTGCCATTCTTGTTTTAGCTTCATCTGTTATTTTTTTACCAAGCTTGATTTGACCTAAAACATCTTTTAATTCATCTTCTTCAAGGTCAAAGCCACCCTTGCTGGCTTCCTTTGTTTGAAATAATTTTTTTATTTCCATATAAGTGCTAACCATAGTAGCCTCAGGAACCATACCTACAATATCAATTTTAGATAAATTTAAAATCTTTTCCAATAATTTATGATGGTTTTCTAACAATATATCATTAAATAAAGGTAATTTGTATTCAAGCCTTTTAAGCTCTATTTCAAATCCCTCATCACTTTGCAACGCAGTTTCCATAGCTTTTACAATTTCAGTTATTAGCTTACTTGTAGGACCAAGTTCTAATAATGCTTCTTTTAAAACTTTTTTTCTAAATGCAACAGCAAGATTAAATGTAAGCTGATCTGCTTCACTATCGCTTTTTGCTGTTTCTTTGGAGATAAATTTCATCCAATCTTTTTTTGCTTTTTCTACCAATTTAAAAGCAACAATTATTTTTTCGCCTCTTTTATCTATCTTTTTTGGTTTTTTACTATCATTAGTTTCTTCAACTTCTTCTGTAGTTTCTGAAGATTCGGTATTTTCATCTTCATTTTCATCTTCAAAATTTTTAAAAAGTTCTTTTACTTTTCTTTCGCGATTTACAAGTGGTTCCTTGTATTCCAAAATAAAATCAACCAAATAAGGAACAGAACAAATAGAATCCAATATAGCATCTTCACCACTTTCCATTTGCTGGCTTATTTCTACCTCTTCCTCTTTTGTAAGTAAATTAACTTTACCCATTTCTCTTAAATACATTCTTACTGGAGAATCACTTCTGCTCCATTCTAAAAGTTCTTTATTTTTTAGAAGGTCATAAGATTCGCCATCAACAGATGCATTTGCCCTCTTTTTTGCATCTGCTCGTTTTTTCATTTCAAGCTCATTTAGTCTTTTTGCTTGTTCTTGTGAGCTAATTAGTGTTACATTAAAAAGTTGAGAAAGTGCTAAAATTTTTTTAACGATACTTGCGGTCGGTGCTTTTGGAAATATTTTACTTAAGTTCTCATGTGTTAGTGTACTGTCTTTATAATCTTTGATTAATTTTTCAAGTACTTTATTAAAATCTTTTATTGCCATATTTTGAGAGCCTTTATGATTAAATTTAAGGCATACATTATACCCAAACTTTATAAGCATCTTATTAATTAATCTATTTATTGTTAAATTTTAGATATAATCGCAAAAATAAAGAAAATAAGGAATTATATCGAATGGATAATATTACTGGAAATGTTTGGACTTTTGGAGACAATATTGATACTGATTTAATCATTGCTGCTAGATATTTAAATAGCAGTGACCCACAACATTTAGCAAAATATGTAATGGAAGATGCAGATCCATCTTTTGCAAAAAAAGTTAAAAAAGGCGATATTATAGTTGCTGGAGAAAATTTTGGATGTGGAAGCAGTAGAGAACATGCTCCTATAGCACTTAAAGCTGCTGGAATTTCTGCAATTATAGCTCCAACATTTGCCAGAATTTTTTATAGAAATTCTTTTAATATGGGTCTTCCTATTTTTGAGCTAAAAGAAGCATCAGAGATAAAAGAAACAGATAGTGTTACTATAAAGTTAGATGACGGTGAAATTGTAAATAACACTACAAATAAAACTTATAAATTTACTCCAATACCTCCTTTTATGCAAGAATTATTAACAACTGGTGGATTAATGGAATTTGCCAAAAAAGAAGCTAAGGAGAATAATTAATTATGTCTAAAAATTACAATATATCGGTTATTAAAGGTGATGGAATAGGGGTAGAAATAGTAGATGAAGCTATTAAAGTTTTAAAAACTATTGAAGATAAGTTTGATATAAAATTTAATTTCAAAGACTATTTAATGGGTGGATGTGCTATAGATGCTACTGGCAATCCACTTCCTGATGAAACAATTAGTGGTGTTCTAAATAGTGATGCTTGTTTGTTTGGTGCAATAGGTGGTCCTAAATGGGATAAAAATCCACGAGAACTTAGACCTGAGTCTGGATTACTTAGATTTAGAAAAGAGATGGGCGTTTTTGCAAACTTAAGACCTGCTGTTGTTTATGATGAACTAATTGATGCTAGTAGTTTAAAGCCTGAAATTATAAAAGGCGTTGATATTATGGTTGTTCGAGAACTTATTGGCGGTATTTATTTTGGAGAACCAAAGGGCAAAACTCAAGATAAGGGTTGGAATACTATGGTTTATACTGTAGAAGAAATCGAAAGAATTACCCATGTTGCATTTAAATTAGCAATGAAAAGAGATAAAAGAATTTGTAGCATAGATAAGGCAAATGTGCTTGATGTTTCACAACTTTGGAGAGATACAGTTGAAAAAATAGCAACACAATATCCAGAAGTTGAACTTAGTCATATGTATGTTGATAATGCAGCTATGCAACTTATTGCAAATCCTAAGCAATTTGATGTAATGCTTACTGGAAATATTTTTGGTGATATTTTAAGCGATGAAGCTAGTATGCTAAGTGGTAGTATTGGACTTTTACCATCAGCTTCTACAGGACTAAAAACTGCCGTTTATGAGCCAATCCATGGTTCTGCACCAGATATTACTGGACTTGGTATTGCTAATCCTATTGCTACTATTTCAAGCGCTAGTATGATGTTAAGGTATTCATTAAACGAAGAAAAGGCTGCAGATGCTATTGATACTGCTGTTAAAAAAGCTTTAAAAGATGGATATAGAACTAAAGATTTAGCTCAGTTTGATGCAAAAGAAGTTGTTAGTACTTCACAAATGGGCGATATAATTTCTAAAATAATTAATAATTAAAAATGAATAACGAAGAATTGTTATGTGAGATACATAATAATTCTTCCATGTTATTAAACTCACAATTTCAAGATAATATTCACTTAAAAAATCAACTAAATTACTTAAAAAAAATCTTTTCCAAATATACAAATAGAGTTTATATCGTGGGCGGTTTTATTCGTGATATGTTGCTAAATAAAAAATGCTATGATATTGACTTAGAAGTTTATGACATATCTTATGAAAATTTTGAAAACTTAATGAAAGAATTAAAAGCTGACGATAAAGGTAAGAAATTTTTTGTTTATAAATGGAAAGATATTGATATTTCGCTACCTCGTACAGAGATAAAAGTATCTGATGGATATTATGGTTTTAAAGTTTCTATATCAAATGATGAAAAAGAAGCTAGCAAGCGAAGAGATTTTACGATGAATGCTTTGATGTACAATATTTATACTAATAAAATTCTAGATTTTTACGGCGGTATTTCTGATATAAAAAATAAAACCATAAAAGCAGTAGATTTTAATATATTTGTTCAAGATGATTTTAGAAAATTAAGAGCATTAAGATTTGGCTATACACTTGGATTTAAAATAGAAAAAGACACATATAATCTTATGAAAAATATGTCCTTGCAAAATTTACGAAAAAAACAAATTTTAAATGAGTTTGGAAAAATTGATTAAATATAATTTAGCCAATTTTTCAATGATTGTTTTTGATTTTCAAGTGTTGTTGAGCCACCATGACCAGTATAAACTTTAAAATCTTTATCCCAAGCCAAAATTTTATTTATGCTTTTTTTCATATCTTGTGGATTTGAATATGGAAAATCAGTTCTTCCAATAGAGCCATCAAAGATAAAATCACCACTAAATAAACAATCTTCAATTTCAATCGTACTACATCCTGGAGTATGTCCAGCAAAATGATGAAATTTAAATTTAAAACCATCTATATCAAATTCTTCATCATCTTTAACTTTTATATCTGCTTTACTACTTGGAGTTCCTTGAGAAAAAGGATCATTCTCTAGCATAAAACAATCATCTTTTGGGCAATAAATAGGAATATTTAATTTTTCTTTTAATTCTTTATTGCTCCAAACATGATCAAAATGCCCATGAGTATTAAGTATGGCTATTGGATTTTTTACATTTTCAAGCACCCAAGATGTAGCACCCATTCCGGGGTCTATAATCACATCTTTACCATCAACAGTTACGATATAACAATTTGTTTGATAGTCACCCATCGGTGCAGATTTAATATTCATTAGCTAAACCAGCCTTTTACTTTTTCAAACATACTTGAAAAATTATCCTCATGCGGTTTGCTTTGAATGCCAAAACTATTTTGTAAATTTTCTAAAAGTTCTTTTTGTTCGCTATTAACAGATGTTGGATATTGAATTTTAATTTGTACTACAAAATTTCCTTTTCCGTATCCATTTACACTTTTTACACCTTCATTTCTAAAAGTAAATTGTTCTTTATCTTTAGTTCCTGCTGGAATTTTAAGTTCTAATTTACCTTTTAGTCCAGGAATTTGCATAGTAGTGCCTAAAGCAATTTGAGTAAAAAATACTGGTACTTCAAGATATATATCGTCATCATGTCTAACAAAATGTTTATCTTCATTTACTTTAATACTAATATATAAATCTCCACGACTGCCATTTGGTGCAATATTTCCTTTTCCTCCTACTCGAATTCTATTTCCACTATTAACGCCCTCTGGAATATTTACTTCAAATTTTTCTTGTTTTTCACTATATCCTGTACCTTTACAATCGTTACATTTTGCACCAACTCCTTGACCTGTACCTTGACAATGCGGACAAGTTTGTGCAAATGTCATAAATCCTTGTCGAACATGTACTTGACCTTGACCTTGACATGTTTTACAAGTGCTTAGTTTTCCACCTTTTGCTCCTGTACCTTTACATGATTTACAAGCTGTTTTGTATTTAAAATCAATATTTTTTTTACAACCAAATATTGCTTCATTAAATTCAAGATTTACTTGTATTTCTGTATCAAGATTATAATTATATGTTTTTCTTTCACGAGTTCTTCCTCTGCTACTTCCGCCACCAAAAAACTCCTCAAATACAGAGCTGATATCTTCAAATCCGCCAGAAAATCCACCACCTCTGCTTTGTCCATGACCTTCAAGACCTTCTTTGCCGTATCTGTCGTAAATAGATTTTTTGTCATCATCGCTTAATACTTGATAAGCCTCATTTACTGCTTTAAAATTTTCTTCAGCTTCTTTATTGTTTGGGTTTTTGTCTGGATGATATTTCATTGCCATTTTTCTATATGCTTTTTTAATTGTACTTTTATCAGCACTCTTATCAACCTCTAATAATTCATAAAAACAAATATCAGTCATTTTATCCTCTTTATTTCTGTTAATTTTCGCGATTTTAGCGAAATTTTGCTAAAATACCACAATGAAAAAAGGATTAAAAAA
>JAOZVJ010000035.1:13895-16530 GCA_029938215.1 Arcobacteraceae bacterium
AAAATATGATAAATAAAAAAATTGTTTGTCAAAAATGTAAGCATTATTTTGTGACTTGGGAAAAAAAGAGACCGCATGGTTGTCATGCTTATGGATTTAAATCTGCACAAATTCCTTCATCGGTAGTTATGCAAAGTAGTGGTATCGCTTGCTCGTTTTATCAACTAAAACTTAAGAAAGTTTAGATAAAATTGCTTTCTAATGGTTAAAATTAAAAGGATTAATATTGTTATATAGTGAATTAAAAAATCAAATAAAAAACTTAGGATTTTCTAAAATAGAGGATTTTGCAAAATATGTAGGTGTAGAAATTTCTGATATTTTAAAATGGGAAGAAAGGGATGAAGTTCCATACACAATAGCTTTAGTTGTTCATCTTTTAACTGGGCAAACTCATATTCCAGATTCTAATTCTTTAGATGTCTTAGTTGAAGAATGTTTACCTTTGGCTACTTTATTAGAAGAGTCTTCTAGTTTTCCTGCAAAATTAGAAGAGATGTTTTTATTACAAAAGCAATTAAATGATAATACAAATGGTGTAAATTGGGAACTAGGTATTAATAAGTTTGATAAAGAAATAAATTGGTTAAGATGTATCCATATGGAAGTAGCTGAACTTATTGATTCTACTCCTTGGAAACATTGGAAAAATATTGCAGATAAACCAGATATGGAAAATCTGCATATAGAATTAGTCGATATTTGGCATTTTTTGATGAGCTATATTTTACAAGAAACAAATATACCAAAAGCAGTATCTTTGGTTAATACGCATTGTATTTACGAGGCTGTATCAATGGCTGAGTGTGATGTAAAACTTATGGTTAAAGAATCAGAAAAATTATCTTATATCGCATTTGCTATAGAAACTGGAAATATGCCAGCATTTAGTGGCGTTGAGCGATTTATTGACCAATTTTTTAGATGTTGTAAAATTTCAGGACTTAGTTTTAATTGGTTGCAAAAAATTTATATTGGCAAAAACTGTTTAAATAAATTTAGACAAGACAATGGATACAAAGAAGGTACTTATATAAAAGTGTGGGGTGAAAAAGAAGATAATATTGTTATGATGTCTGTTTTGGAAAAAGTTGAAGATTTAACATTTGATATTGTTTATAATGAATTGCAAAAAATATATTCTAAATTATAGACAATAAACCAAAACAAACAATCCAACCAATTCTGATATTTCTAGGCTAGTTCCTAGAATATCACCGTTTGCAAAACCTAATTTATTTTTTAAATATTTTACAACAATAAATGAAGTTAGGATTACAGAAATAATTATAGTAATAATATCTGTGTTTATTAAAAAAAATCCAATCAAACAATAAATAATAAAAATCAAAATTAAAAAATTTAGTGATATATTTTTTTTCATAATTTGTATAAAAGTTGAACTTTTGTGAAAATCAAATATTTTTATATTTAAAAGTAGGGCAAATCTGCTTATTATAGCAATAACAACAAATTCATATAATAAATTAAATTTTAAAATATAAGCAATTAGTGCGATTTTTAAAATCATAAATGCTATACCAAAAAGTATTCCCATAGCTCCTACAGTTGGTTCTTTTATGATTTTATATGGATCTTTTCCGCCATGCTTTGCGTATATTGCATCTGCTACATCCAAAATAGCTTCAGTATGTAAAAAACCATATAAAATCATATATAGTACAGCACTCAAAATTAGACCTAGCCACTCTAAATTTTCAATCATACCATAAGATACAATTGTTATAAATCCAAGAATAAGACCAACAAAAGGAAAAAAGAACAGCAATGATTTGGTAACACCATCTTTTGACAAATCATCATCTTGTGAAAATTTTACAGGTAAAATAGTAAAATAACTAAAGGCAAATTTAAAACCTAAATAAATATTTTTCATAATTATCTCAACCTTCAATGGTATTTTTCATAATATTTTTCCAGCTTCTATTAAAATATTTTTTAATAAAAGTTTCTTTGTGTGGTATCAAACATTTTGAACAATCCTGATGTTCAAATCCATCTTTTCCAATAGTTTTAGAACCATATTTTGAATTTATATTGCAATAACTTTTTGTATCTGTTATTCTAAAGTTTGGGCAACCACATAAATAACAATTCAAATCATCAATATTGTGACATTTTTTATTATTTTTATATAAAGGACAAAAATCAGGTTCTTTTTTTACCATATTTTCATACCTAAAATATTCTATTATCTCATCATCATTTAATAAATCAAGTTTATCCATAATCTTTTTGTGCTTCAAAGAATGTTTTTCAATCCACTGTTTGTAAGACAATTACTACTCCTAAATTTATAATAGTAACTATATCAAATCTATTCTGAAAAGATAACGCTATTGAAGTTATTTTGGATAATATTTTTTAATTTTTTAATTTATGTCGTGGTACATCTCAAAGCTGACGCAATAATTCTTCAACATTTTGTATAATTTTTTCTTAAATATTTTTTCTTTTTAAAAACAATATTGTCGCCTGTTTTGTAAAAATTATGAGTATCATTGTCTGTATCAAAAATCTAGTGGCGATTTTATATCATTTTTATTTAATTCTTTTACAACCCTCTTGGGGAACGCCACCAAAGTATTGGAAAGCATTTAAGTGACATTCTATT
>JAOZVJ010000113.1 GCA_029938215.1 Arcobacteraceae bacterium
AAAAGATGGTGAAGCTGTAGGAGTATTGTATCATCCTGATAAAGATATAGGAGATATAGATTTAGTTTGGGGTGAAGCTGGAGCAGGAAAAAGTGATGGCTACGGATTAGCAAAACTTTTAAAATATCATCCAGAGGTTATAGAAGATTTACCAAATATTATAAAAGATATGAAAGTAGTAAGTAAAAGTAATAATAGAATTAAATTAGAAAGTGATAAATATTTTGCTTCAATAAGATTGGAATTTGATCAAAAAGAAAAACATTGGTTATTGACTGCATTTGAAAAAGAAGAGCCTCATATCAGCAGGACGGACATTGATACAAATCTTGCAACTAAAGAGATGACTACCTCTTTAAACTCTTCTGATAAAAGTATTATACCAAATCAAACAAATAAAAGTCAAGAGATGAGTTTTGAAGAAGCAGATAAGGCTGGATTGATACCATTTGCTAAGTTTGGAGATAACTTATTAGCTGGTACTATTGCTGGAGTGCAAACAGATGAAGATGGGAATATAACTGGATTTGACCCTGAAGCATTTGTTGTTGGAATTGGTGGATATACAGTAGCAAAACAAAGTGCTAAGTATTTAATCAAAAAATATAAACCTCAAGAAAAAATAGCTAATAAAATTCAGAAGTTTATAGATGATGCAGAAGAAGATATGGCGAAGATGGCTGGAGGCGGAAAACCTCCAATTGTAAAAAAAGATTTTAAAGATACTCAAGGATTTTATTCAGTTCTTGAGAAAGTAGTCGATGAAAAAGTTGGTGGAAAGATTGATACTGTTTCGTTAACGAAATTATTAACGAAAAATGGAGTTAAACAAGATGAGCTTGAGTGGTCAGGTTTAAAAGAGTTGATTGAGAGTAATGATAAATTGACTAAAGGGCAGATTGAAGATGTTATTCAAGAGAATAGACTTGTTGTTGAAGTTGTGGAGAAAAGTGAAAAGGTAAAAAAAGATATAGCTAGAAGATACCATGAGAATGGCGAATTTACTACAGATGAAGCAGATAAGCTTCAAGAGAAACTTGGCACTAGCTATGAAGAGTATAAAATAAAAGGTGGAGATAACTATAGAGAGTTATTATTTAAACAATCAAAAGCAGATAATAACTATAAATCAGACCATTGGGAAGAGTCAAATATTTTAGTATTTACAAGAGTAGATGATAGAGTAATAGATAATAAAAAATCATTATTTATTGAAGAGTTGCAGAGTGACTGGCACCAAGCTGGGAGAAAAAATGGGTATAAAGGCTCGCTAGAGTTAGATGTAGAAAAATTAGAAAATTCAATCAAAGAAAAATATGGACTAAAAGAAGATGAGCTTGTTATTGGAAATATGAAAGTTCCATCAAAAGAACAATATAAACTATCAGGATTAGCAATCAAAGAATCTCATTCCGTACCAAATGCACCATTCAAAAAAAACTGGGCGGAGCTTGGTATCAAAAGACTTATAAGTGAAGCGGTAGAAAAAGACTATGACAAAATAGCGTGGACAACTGGAACTCAACAAGCTCAAAGATATTCACTTGAAAAGCAAGTTGATACTATTATTTATAATAAAAACAGCGGATTTATAACTGGTACTAACAATGGAGAAGAAGTAATATTTAAAAAAGTTGCATCAGATGAAGAAGTAGAAGCTCTTATGGGTAAAGAACTTACAAAAAGACTTATTGATCCTAAAAGTTCAACTAAAGATGAAATATTTGTACTTCAAGGGGATGAGCTTAAATTTGGTGGAGATGGTATGAAAGCTTTTTATGACAATATCGTGCCAAACAATTTCAAAAAACTATTTAAAAAATATAAAGTTAAACCTAGAATGGAAGAACTTGATGATGTGGAAGAGATGGTTTGGAGCATAGATATCACAGATAAAATGAAAGCTGATATTAAAGAATATGGACAACCTTTGTATATGGTGGGTGGAACTATCATAGGACTTGAAGCTATAAGTGAAAATGGAGATACAAAATAATGAATAAAGTAAATAAAGATTATAAACTAATAGAGAGATTTAAAAAGCAAGTTGAAGAGAGTGAATTCCATTTTAAAGCTGCAAAAGAACGAGATAGAAAAATCAAAGATTATCTAAAGGGTGATCAACTTCCTGAAGATGTAAAGCAGATACTACAGGAGAGAGAGCAACCTGAGATGTGGGAAAATATCTTTAAAAGTATGGATACAAAAATAGCTGGACTTAAAATCACTTCTAAACAACAAATTCAAGCACTAGGCAGACAAAGAGGTAGTGATAAAGTGTTGGCAAATATTATTACAAATATTTTAAAATCTACGCAAGACAGCACAGAGTGGTGGGCTATGAAAAAAAGAGCCGATGCATCGTTTCGTACAAGTGGTATAGGTATTATAAAATTAAAAGTTTACAATACTGGCGAACTAGACTTAATGGGTGTGATGCAAAAAAATATAGGACATGATCATATACCTTTTTCACAAGCTCATATTGATCCTTTTGCTATTGCTCCAGATTATAGTGATAGCAGATATTTTCATCATGAAAGATTGCTAGTAATAGAATCACTGCATAAGCACTTTGACAAATCAAAAGTAGATAAACTTCAAGAATATACACAAGAAACTACAAATCAATATAACACAGATACAACATCGCTTTATAGCAAAAGAGCTAAGGTATATTATGGATATGAAAAAATATGGTCACAAAAAGAAAAAAGAGATATTATTTATTATATGGTTTGGAGCGATGAAGTTATACTTGAGAGAAAAAAACTACAATATAATATATCAAGATTTCCAATTAGCATAAGAAGAATGGATGAGCTAGATGAAGAGAACCCAGCAGATGTAAGAGGGTTGTATTATAATCTTTTACCAATTCAAGATAGAATTAATAATTGTCATTTAAGAGCAATACATATGATGGGTACGAATAAATTTTTATTTGAGAGTGATGCGGTTGATGATGCAGAAACTTTTATGGAAGAATACTCTCAAGATAGTGCGGTCGTTGAAGTAAAAAGTGGGGCTATTAGTCAAAATAAAATTCAAGATGTTAAACAATATAACGAAATAGCAAATTTAAGAAATGAGATAATGGATTTGAGAAGAGTTGCAGATGATATCATAGGACTAAATGCAGAAGTATTAGGAAATGCTGTAAATAGAATGAGTGGGTCGGCAATAGAAAACAGACAAAATGCTGGATTGATTGGACTTCAAGAATTTATAGATACATCTGCAGAACAAGATAAGGATATAGCAGAGTTAGAATTGCCATTAATTCAACAATACTACAAAGCAGAACAAGTATATAGAATAGTTGATAAAAATGAAGCAGATGGATACTTTATAGCAAATAAATTACAACTTGATAATAATGGTGCAGTAAAAAGAGCAAATAAAGAGCCTGTACGGACAAATAATTTATCAATAGGTAAATACGACATAACACTCCAACAAATGCCTCACAGCAGAGGTAGTACAGCTGATAGGCAAAGAATGTGGAGTGAAACTATGAAAGCATTTCAAGTTACACATCCGCACCTTTTACCGCAGATGCAATTATTGGCACTTGAAGATACAGAATCACCAGTAGCAATGCAAATGAGAGAACTTATAGAGCAAGATAAACAAAATCAAGCTCAAGATGGTCAGGAACAACAAAAAATGGCAATGGATAAAATGCAGCTTGAAATGCAAAATATGATGGCTAAAATTGAAGAGCTTAATAGTAAGGCTAACTTGAATAATGCTAGAGCTGGAGAATTAAGTAAATAATAAACGGAAGTGGACGAGAGCAGTTAAAAACCATCTAGGGTTAACATATCTCTATGTACTGTTCGTTTACCACTTCGCATCACTTAAGAGTATAGAATAAACGAAGTAAAATTTGCCTTAACCCTTTAATCCAAGCTTTTGAACAGGCTTAATTTTGTCAATTTCTTTTTTTAAATAATATTTTATTTTTATTTCTATTTCCTCTTTATCTATTCCATCTCTTAGCATTTCTTCCAATTGATTTATTAGTGGTGTATTTTTAAATCCTTCTTTATTATAAGAAGTGCCACCACTATAATTTCTATGGTCTTCTTTATCAATTCTTAAAATTTCTTCATCAGTTAAAATTAAATTGTATTTCCAAAATCTAGTTTCAAATTTTAAAGAATATTCAAAATTTTGTTGTTTTTTTAATCTTTTCTTTTTTGCTTTAGTCATTTTTTAATCCTTTAACAATTTAAATAAAGCGTCATAGCTTATTTTGTATTTAGCTTTTATAATAGCACCATGGATAGCACGAAAATTAAGACCATCAGCTCTAAGCTTGAGTCCAAGAGTTTTAATCTCTTCAAGCTTGAGAGCTTTTAATTCTTTTGCTGTTTGAGTTCTTTTTTTATTTGCACCTATTTTATGAATCATAATATATTATATCCTATTTTGCATCATAAATTAAAAAGGTGGTATCATTTTTAAAACGATGACTCCATCCAGGAAGAGAGTTTAAAAAATTGCTTCCAGTTTCACTATTAGAACAATCAGAATAATTAATTTTCATTTGTACATAATGTACATTTTTAATGATGTTTTTTGCGACAGAAAAAGGCACATTGCGACTATCGCCTCCAGCAAATTCTAAATATACATTGTTTTTTAAAACTTCCATATATTTAATCTCAGACTGCTCTAAATCTTGGAGAAGATTATAATCCTCTTTTAACTTTTCAAGATGATTGTGTATATCTATATAG
>JAOZVJ010000036.1 GCA_029938215.1 Arcobacteraceae bacterium
AAATCTATAAACTTTGATAACTTAGATAATGGTTATGATAAATATGGAAATGATTTAAGAGGTTATTTTTTAGATGCTATATTAACAAAAGATGAAGATGTTGCATTGGATGAGGTTTCTGATATTGAAACATATAATGGAACAGTAATATATAGATGTGAACCATTGCATCAATTTAATAAAAATACTGCCAAATCTTCACTTTTACAAAAAGATGAAAATTTAAGAGGAAGTATAGCATTTGCAACTGCTGCAAGAATAAAAGATGGCGATATAGTAAATATAATTTATACTGACCAATCTCAAACAAGAAAATTCAAAATCGATAAAACTATTAGGGGAACTGTTGCGGTTTGCCCTACATATGATGATAAATTAAATGATAATTTAATATCGACAGGGTACAGATTTAAACAAGTTCAAATTGAAAGGCATGAGCAATGAGTGATTTAGTTACGGTTACAATTAATGGCAAAGAGTGTAAAGCAAAAGAGGGCGAATTTATCTTAAATATTGCTAGAGCAAATGATATATTTGTTCCAGCAATTTGTTATCTTACAAGATGTTCTCCAACTTTAGCTTGTCGGCTTTGTTTGGTAGAAGCTGATGGTAAACAGGTTTATTCTTGTAATACCAAAGCAAAAGATGGAATGATTATCACAACATCTACAGAAAATATTGAAAAAGAAAGAACTTCTATTATGGAAGTTTATGATGTAAATCATCCTTTACAATGTGGTGTTTGTGATCAAAGTGGAGAGTGTGAACTTCAAAACTATAATATTTATCAAAAAATTGAAAGACAAGATTATGCAGTAAGAGATGTTCATAGACCAGCTTCTGTTTGGGGAGTGATGAAGTATGACCCAGGACTTTGTATAGTATGTGAAAAATGTGTAACAGTTTGTAAAGATATGATTGGTTCATCCGCTTTAAGTACGGTAAAAAGAGGAGCAGATGCTTTAGATCCGCAATTTAAAGCAAGTATGCCAAAAGATGCTTATGCTATGTGGAATAAATTAAATAAAAGTCTTATTTCTTTTGATGCTGATAAATGTACTGATTGTGGAGAATGTATTTCTGTTTGTCCGGTTGGTGCAATGTCAAGTAATGACTTTCAATATAAAGCAAATGCTTGGGAACTTACAAGAATACCAGCATCAAATCCATATAGTTCAGATTGTGCAATGATGTATTACGAAACTAAGCATGACTCAATAGAAAATAATAAAGAAAAAAGAATTTATAGAGTTACAAATGATTCTCATTATACTAGTTTAAGTGGAGCTGCTAGATTTGCATTTGATTATTCAAATAAAGTTGAAGCAAAAGATAAAATAGCTTTTGACAAAGCAATAGAAGCTTTTAAAAATGCTGATACTATTAAATTTGGTTCATATATTACAAATGAAGAAGCTTTAATATTACAAAAAATAAAAGAAACACTAGGTATAAAATTAGTTAATACCGATGCTAAAAAATATCAAAATTTTATGGAAGATTTTTCAAGTATTTCTGGACAAAACTTATATAATGGAAATTTAAAAGATGTTCATAATAGTAACTTTTTGATTTCTATTGGTTCTTATTTAAAATCTGATGCTCCAAATGTAAGATATGCTTTTAATAATGCAATTACAATGAATAAAGGTGCAGGACTTTATTTTCATCCAATGGGCGATAAAACAGTTGAAGGTTTTGGTAAAAAAGGTAAAAATATTGAAACAATTTGCCATAAAGTTGCTAGTGAAGAAGCGATTTTGTATTTTATCCTTGATCAGTTTGGTACAAATTTACCAGAAGAAACAGCATCTTATTTAAATAGTTTTAAAGAAAATAGAACAAAAACAGTTGTTGAAACAATTAGAGAACAAATCACGGAAATTGTAAAAGATGCCGAAACAGGTGAAGAAAAAGAAATAAAAAAGATGGTTCCTAAAAAGGTAGAAAGAGAAGTAGAATTTGAATATACAAAACTTCTTGATTTATTTGGAAGCAATGAAGCTTTATTAGAAACTATGGAAGTTATGCTTGATAAAAAAGATAATTTTAGTTTAGTAATAGGTGAAGATGTTATTACACATAAGCAAAGTTCTAATTTAGCAAAACTTTGCGGTCTTATAGAAAAATATACTCAATTTAAAGTAATAATTATTCCTACACAAACAAATACTTTGGGCGTTAGTTTAATTTGTGATTTAGATGAAGAAGTGGGAAGTAAAGTAGTTGGATATAATCAAAAAGCAGACTTTGAACTTAGTGCTTTAGGTGATGGTGATTTGGATATGCCAGCACTTAACCAACAAGAAGGAACATTTGTAAATATTGATAAAAGAGTTGTTCCTACAAATGCGGCTTTACCATATAATGGATATGTATTAAATGATATTGCAAATGAAATTTTAGGTATAGATTTGGATGAAGATGATAAAGTAAAATATACTATTGAATATACAAAAGAACTTTTTGATGGTATAGAATTTGATAAGCTTGATAATTATTTTGCAAATGATGGTGAAGAACATAGAGGATATGAAATAAAATCACAAGATATTCAAGCAAATGATGAAGTTGGACAAATGTCAGAAATTAAAGAGATTGAAGATGTTGTTATCTATAAAGCAAATCAAATCAATCAATTCAATGAATTTACAGCACTAGCAAATCAATTTAAAGATGATAAAGTAGCTTTAATTATGTCAAGTGATTTATTAGAAAAGTTAGAGTTAAAAGATGGTGATAAAGTAGAAGTTGACGCCAATAATGAAAAGCTAGAATTAGATGTGGTTTTAGATATTCAAATTAGCGGAAACATTGCTTATATACCATATTATGATAAAAACATTGCTAGTTATAAATTGTTTGATGGCTATAGATTTAATAAAGCAAATATAAAGAAGGTGTAAAAGATGGATAACGATATTTTAATGACAATTGTTAAAGCAGTTGTAATCTTAACAGTATTTTCAGCTTTGGCTGGATTTACAACTTATATAGAAAGAAAGATTCTTGCATTTATGCAAAGAAGATTGGGACCCACTCATGTTGGACCATTTGGAGTATTGCAAATAGCAGCAGATGGTATAAAGCTTTTTACAAAAGAAGATTTTATTCCTCAAAATGCAAATAAACCAATTTTTATGATTGCTCCTATTATTACTGCAGCAACAGCATTTATTGCTATGAGTGCAGTTCCGTTTTTGCCAGGTGTGATTATTTCTGATATAAATGTTGGATTATTATTTGTGTTGGGTGTTATGGCAACTGGACTTTATGGTCCTTTGCTAGGCGGTATGTCACAAGCAAATAAATGGGGTCTTTTGGGAGGTGCTAGAACTGCAATTCAGCTTTTAAGTTATGAAGTTGTTACTGGACTTTCTGTATTGGCACCTTTGATGATGATAGGAAGTTTATCTTTGATAGATATAAATGAATTTCAAAAAGGTGGAGTGAGTAACTGGATGGTATGGTCACAACCATTGGCTTTTGGTTTATTTTTAATAGCAGGTTATGCTGAAACAAATAGAACACCATTTGATTTATTAGAGCATGAAGCTGAAATTGTTGCTGGTTATGCAACAGAATATTCTGGTATGAGATGGGGTATGTTTTTTATAGGTGAATATGCAAACTTATTTACAATTACTTTTGTTACAGTTTTAATATTCCTTGGTGGTTTTAATGATATGTGGTTTATTCCAGGTGGAATTGCAATCATATTAAAAGTTATGTTTTTGATTTTTCTATTTTTATGGACAAGAGCTTCTTGGCCACATGTAAGACCAGATCAACTTATGTGGTTATGTTGGAAAATATTAATGCCATTAGCAGTAGTAAATGTTGTAATTACTGGTTTTGCAATGATGGTGCAAGGATAAATTATGAGTTTAAATGAAAGAAATATGGGAACACAAGAGTATATAAATGTACAGAAAGATGATTATCCAAAAACTGGATGGGCAGAATTTAAACAAGTATTAAATAGAACTTTAAGCATGGATCTTTTTAAAGGCCTTGGTATTACAATTAAAATTATGCAAAAAGCCTTGTTTAAAAATGATATGGCTGTTGTAAAATATCCAATGGAAAAATTACCAATAAGTCCAAGATACAGAGCAGTACATAAACTTTTGGGGTTGCTTGAAAGTGGAAATAACAGATGTATAGGGTGTGGGCTTTGTGAAAAAATTTGTCCTGCAAATTGTATTAGAATAGAAACACAAATAGACGAAAGTTCAAGAAAAGAAGTTTTAGAATATTCAATTAATCTTGGGCGTTGTATCTTTTGTGGATATTGTGCAGAAGTTTGTCCAGAATTAGCGATAGTTCATAGTGGTAGATATGAAAATGCCAGTGAGCAAAGAGCTCATTTTGTTTTAAAAGATGATTTATTAACTCCTCTTGATTTTCTTCAAGATCAACAGGAATTTCAAGGCTTTGGTGCGGTATCTGATGATGCTGATAAAAAAATTAAACAAACACCATTAGCGTATTAAGGAGTAGGAAATGTTTGAAGTAGTAGCTTTTTATTTATTTGCTTTATTAACTATAACAATGTTTAGCATTACAGTAATTACAAAAAATGCTTTGTATGCACTTAGTTCTTTGGCAGCTGGTATGATTTTTATATCAGCATTCTTTTTTCTGCTTGGAGCAGACTTTTTGGGAGTAGTGCAAATCGTAGTTTATACAGGTGCTGTTATGGCACTTTATGCGTTTGGTATGATGTTTTTTGATTCAATTAGTGATATTGATGAAACAGTATCAAATCCTAGATTAGCATTTTTTTTAACAGGAATGGTAGCAGTTATAGTCGTATTAATTTTTACAGCACCTATAATTGGTTCAAATGTAGAGGCATTTTATCCTATACATAGTGATTATGGAAACATACAAGATGTTGGTTTGGTTTTATTTACTAAATATCTTATTCCATTTGAAGTAGCTGCTGTTATGTTACTTGTTGCTATGATTGGGGGAATTATCCTTGCTGGTAAAAAAATGGATGTATCAATTACACAATTAAGTGAGCAAGAAATTGATAATCATCATACGGATACAGAAATCGCAAAGGATATTAAATGAGTTTAGTATTAAATGATTATTTAGCATTAAGTACAATTCTTTTTGCTATTGGAATGTTTGGAGCAGTTAGAAGGAAAAATCTTTTAATGTTGTTTTTCTCAACGGAAATTATGTTAAATGCAGTCAATATTGGAATGGCTGCAATTTCTAAGTTTCATGGAGATTTGACAGGTCAGATGTTTGCTTTCTTTATTATAGCAATTGCTGCTAGTGAAGTTGCTATTGGGCTTGGTTTATTGATAATATGGTTTAAACGAAAAAACACTTTAAATTTAGATTCATTACAAAGTATGGAAGGTTAGGAAATGGAAAGTTATTTATATATAGCATTATTTGCACCACTTGTTGGTTCACTTTTTGCGGCACTTTTTGGAGGTAAACCAAAGCTTTTGATTACAGGGATTGTAACCTCTTTATTGCTTGGTGTTTCTTTAATAGCATCATTAAATTTACTTTATCATATATTTACTACTGAGCAAATTGTTCATGTAAAAATGATGGATTGGATAGTAATAGGAAATGTTAATATTCCATTTGGTTTTGTTGTTGATCAAGTAAGTGTTGTAATGATGGTTGTTGTTACAATGGTTTCAGCGATGGTTCATGTTCATTCGATTGGCTACATGGATCATGATAGATCATTCAATAGATTTTTCTCTTATCTTTCTGCATTTGTATTTTCAATGATGATTTTAATTATGAGTGATAATTTTGCAGGACTTTTTATAGGTTGGGAAGGCGTTGGTCTTTGTTCTTGGCTTCTAATTGGTTTTTGGTATCACAAAGAAGATGTTGAAAAAACAGATGATGTTTATAATTCACCTTACTCTACATTATCGCCTTATTCGTCAATATCTCCATCGTTTGCAGCAAATGAAGCATTTATTACAAATAGAGTAGCTGACCTAGGTATGCTTATTGGTATGATGTTAATTTTTTGGAATCTTGGAACTTTGCAATACGATGCGGTATTTGCACAAATAGGAACTTTAGATCATGGACTTGTAATCGCAATAGCAGCATTTTTATTTATAGGTGCTATGGGTAAATCAGCACAATTTCCATTTAATTCTTGGTTGGCTAATGCTATGGAAGGTCCTACTCCTGTTTCGGCATTAATTCATGCAGCTACTATGGTAACAGCTGGTGTTTATCTTATAATTCGTGCAAATGAAATTTTTATGGTTGTTCCAGAAGTTGGATATGTAATTGCAAGTCTTGGAGCTTTTGTAGCAATAGGAGCGGCAACTATGGCATTGGTTGCTACAAATATGAAAAAGATTATTGCTTATTCAACTTTATCACAATTGGGATATATGTTTGTAGCTGCTGGTCTTGGTGCTTATTGGATAGCATTGTTTCATCTAGGAACTCACGCATTCTTTAAATCAGTATTATTCTTAGGTGCTGGTAATGTTATGCACGCAACTAATAATGAAATAAATATTAAAAATATGGGTGGTTTGCGAAAACATATGCCATATACGGCTTTAATTATGATTGTTGCTTCAATAGCACTTGCAGGTATTTTTCCATTTGCTGGTTTCTTTTCTAAAGATTTGATTTTAGAAGCAGCATTTGGAGCTCATGCTTATGTTATATGGACTGTGTTATGGATAACAGCTGGATTGACTGCTTTTTATTCATTTAGACTTATTATGTATGTATTTTTTGGAGAAGAAAATTTTAAAAAGTTTGACTATCATCCACATGAGACATATCCATATGTAATTGCCGCTATGACACCATTAGCGATTTTAGCACTTTGTGCTGGATGGGTGGAACATTCTTATGTAGAGATGGTAACAAAATTATTACCACCACTGGAAGCTCATGTGAGTAATGCTACTTTTTGGACTTTAATTGCCGTAACAACTGCAATTGCTCTTAGTGGTATAGCGTTTGCAGTTTTCAAATATAAAAAATCTGGTGGATATTATGGTGAAAAATTAAAAGATAATTTTATCTATAAATTATTAGCAAATCAATATTTTGTGCCACATACAATTGATAATGTTTTATTAAAACCATATTTAGCATTGTCTAAATTTAGTTGGAAACAAATTGATCTTAAGATTGTTGATTCTATGGTTGATTTTATTGCAAAAAGTATTTATTCAACAGGCGAAGGGTCAAGAGCTATGCAGACCGGAAATTTATCAAGAGCTTTAAAATGGATGGTAACGGGTATCGTTGTTCTATTGATTTTAGTAGTTATTGGCACACTGAAGTAAGGGGTTAGAGGAATGGAACATATTTTATCAATATTAATATTTTTTCCAGCATTTGCAGCTGCTATAGGTTTTATGGTAGACAAAAATGCGATTAGAACATACGGTATTATCGTATCAGCGGTTGAGTTTGCTTTATCTTGTTTTGTATGGTACAGTTTTGATTCATCAATAGCAGGAATGCAATTTGGCGAATATATACCAGTAATAACAAGTTATGGGATTTCGTACAATTTGGGAATGGATGGAATTTCGTTAGTACTAGTAATTATGACTACTTTTATGACAATGATTTCACTTATAGGATTAACTGAAAAAAGAGATCTTAAAAATTTAATTGTTACAGTTTTATTTTTAGAAATGACAATGATTGGTGTTTTTTTAGTTTTAGATGCAATGATTTTTTATGTATTTTGGGAATTATCACTTGTGCCAATGTTATATATAATCGGTGCTTGGGGTGGAAAACTTAGAGTTTACGCATCAATTAAATTTTTCTTATATACTTTTTTTGGTTCTTTAATTATGCTTGTAGGTATGCTATATTTAGGTTATGTTTATTTTCAAACAACAGGAACTTGGAGTTTTAGTATATTGGACTGGAATATGCTTATGTTGCCTTACAATATGCAACTTTGGTTGTTTGTTGCATTTTTTATGGGATTTGCTATCAAAGTACCTATGGTACCATTTCACACATGGCTTCCTTATGCTCATGGTCAAGCACCAACAATTGGTTCTGTGATACTTGCAGCGGTTCTTCTGAAAATGGGAACTTACGGATTTATTAGATTTTCATTACCACTTTTTCCAGATGCGGCTGTTGCTTTTATGATACCAATGGCAATATTAGCAATCATAGCGATTATCTATACAGCAATGGTAGCTTATGCACAAGAGGACATAAAGCAGGTCATTGCTTATTCTTCTGTATCTCATATGGGTGTAATTATTCTAGGAATATTTGCACTTAATGTTGAGGGAATTGGTGGTTCAATTTTCTTAATGATTTCCCATGGTATTGTTTCTGGCGCTCTGTTTATGCTCGTAGGAGTCATTTATGATAGGAAACATACTAAGATGATGAGTGAATTTGGAGGACTAGCAAGAGTAATGCCAATGTATGCAGTTGTTTTTGGTATTATGCTAATGGCATCAGTTGGGCTTCCTCTTACTATCGGATTTGTAGGCGAATTTTTAAGTCTTCTTGGATTTTTTGCAGTATCTCCAGTATTGACAGCAATTGCTGGTTTAACTATTATTTTAGGCGCTGTTTATATGTTAGTTCTTTACAAAAAAACTTTTTTTGGTCCAGTAACAAATCCAGCTAATGAAAAATTAAAAGATATAAAAGGTAGAGAGATAGCTGCTTTAGTACCATTGGTTATGTTAGTTGTTTATCTTGGGGTTTATCCAAAACCTATTTTAGAACCAGTTAATAAAAGCGTAAAACAACTTGTGCAAGTAATGTATTTAAAAGCAGTAACACCTGAGGCAAAAGCAAAAATTGCGTCAGTTAATACAATTGGGGAGATAAAATAATGATAGATCCAATTTCAATTGATTTTGCAAGTTTAAATCTTGCTTCTATAGCGCCTATGATGGTTGCTATTGTTGGCGCATTAGTTATTTTGTGTGTTGATTTAATGACAAAAAACTTAGATAAATCACTTTATGTAATGTTGACAGTTTTATTTTTACTTGTTGATTTAGGTGCTGTGCTTGGATACAACGGAGCAGTGAGAGGCTTTTTTGATTTAATGCTAATGGACGGTATTGCTATTTTAGCTCAAGCTATAATTATTATTGCTTCTGGATTATTTATATTGTTATCTCTTTCGCAACAAAGATTTCATGAATATAAATATCCTGAATATTTCGCATTATTTTTATTTATGATAGCAGGTTTTCAATTTATGACAAGTACTGATAGTTTGATATTGATATTTGTTGGACTTGAAACAGCATCTTTATCACTTTATACTTTAATCGCTATGCATAATAGAGATAAATCAACAGAAGCAGCAATTAAATATTTTACAATGGGTGCAGTAGGCGCTGGATTTTTTGCATTTGGTTCTATGGTTTTTTATGGACTTACAGGCAGTGTAGAATTAGGTCAAATATCTCAAAGTTTGGCTGCTAGTAATTTTGAAAATATGCCAATGATTTTAGTTGGTGTTGTGTTTATGTTAGGTGCTTTAGGCTTTAAATTATCTTTAGTACCATTTCATATTTGGGCTCCAGATGTTTATGAGGGTTCTAGTGCAGCAATGGCGGGGTATATTTCTATTGTTCCTAAAATTGCCACATTTATAGTAGCTTTACGATTTTTTGAAATATTTTTAGCTGCGGATATTGTGTGGGTAGAATATGTATTGTATGGTGTAGTAGTAATCACCATGACACTACCTAATATGATAGCATTAGTTCAAACAGATATTAAAAGAATGCTTGCATACTCGTCTATTTCACATGCTGGTTTTGTGATGGGTGCAATTTTAATTGGCACAACACAAGCTACTCAGGGTATATTTTTATACTGGACGCTGTTTATGTTTACAAACTTAGGTGCATTTGCAATGTTGTGGATAAATAGAGCTAAAAAATCAGATGGTTTTCAAAGTGATCATCCTTTTGAAAAATTTTCAGGTTTAGTTAAAATTTCGCCGATATCTGCGTCAATCATGGGACTATTTATGTTGAGTCTTGCAGGAGTTCCTCCCTTTTCTTTATTTTGGGGGAAAATGTATTTATTAGGAGCTGCCATTAATGGTGGATATTTAATATTAGCACTTATTATGGCTTTAAACTCTGCTATTGCTATATACTACTATTTAAAATTAATTGTATATATGTTTTTGCATGAGCCAAAAGATGATGATAAAATCCAATTTATGGGTAATGCAAATAATATGTTAAGAGTTGTTGTCGGCATATCGGCAGTTGCTACAATTGGAGCGGTTTTTTATATTGAGCCATTATTGGAATTAATATCATACTATGTACAAATAAGTGGATATTAATAACTAATTTTACTTAAATATAAACCATTTGCAGGAGCTAGAGTCCACGACTTTAGCTCCTTTTTTTGTAGTTGATTTTTTAAATCTTCAATAGTTAATTTGCCTTGCGATATTTTTAATAAAAAACTTACCATCATCCTTATTTGACTTCTTAAAAATGAGTTGGCTTTAAATTTAAATATATAAAAATCTTTGTATTTATAAAATTTTATATCATATATTTCTCTAATAGTTGAAACTGGATCACTTCCATTTTTACTAAAATTTTCAAAATCATAAATACCTATAAATTCTTTTATAGCTTTTTTGATTATTTTTTCATCTATTTTTGTAAAATGATATAAATAGTTATCATTAAAAGCAGTTATTGGCTTGGAAGATATGATATATCGATAACTTCTTTTTTTTGCACTAAATCTTGCATGAAAATCTTTATTTACTTTTTTAATATTTTTTATTTGAATAGAATTTGGAAGTTGAAGAATAAGTGTGTTTTTTAATTTTTTTAAATCTTGCCAAAAACTTGGAATTTGCAAAGAAGCTACTTGTCCTGTTGCATGAACATTTTTATCAGTTCTACCACTTAGGATAAGTTTACTTTCAATTCCTATTCTTTTTAGAGATTCTTCAAAAATATCTTGAACAGTATTTTTATTTGGTTGAGTTTGGCTCCCATTGTATCTTGACCCATCATAGGAAAAAACTATTTTAATGTTTTGCAATTAATTTTTTCCATTTTTTAATATAATTTTTTTATTGTAAAATAATAATAAATATAGCTAAAAAATATCCAAAGAAAAGGCAAAGTGTAAAGTCCTGTGTTTGGATATAACCTTGCTAATTGATTTGCAATAACAATAAATAATATTACAATAAATGAGGATAACATAGTTGCTTTATTAGAATCATATCTTGGATTAAAATAACCAACGCTAATAATAAAAAAAATTGATATTAAAGGAAATAAAGATATAAAAATATTAAAAGTAAAGTCTTTACTTTTTTTTAGATTTGTTTTTCTATCACTCCAATATAGAACAATATCATTTAATGATTTTATATTTTTTTGTTTTGGGGAAGAATCATTTAGGAGCATTTTTTCAAAATCAACTTGCTTTAAAGTGTCTGATAATACAAAACTTTTTCCATTTTGTAATTGCAAATTTAGTGTATTTCCATTATTGTGCATTGTTGCATATTTCGCAGATGTTAATGTGTCTTTGTTTTTAGATAACTGCAACAATGTAATATCTTTAAAAACTTTATTTTCCAATTCTTTGTTTACATAAAGAAGCCATTTGCCAAATTGCTGACCATATTCGCTGGGTTTTATATTAAATTGTGCTTCTTGTTTTTTTATATTTAAAAAAGCTTTCTTCTGATATTCTGCTTTTGGAGCAAGCCCTAAAGAAACAATGAGCAACAAGATTGATATAACAATTGTTGTTGGAAAAAGCAATTTAACAATTTTTAGTGAGTTTAAACCAAAGCTTGTTATTACAATCATTTCATATTCTGCAGATAGCTTGGATATTGTTAAAACAGCACCAACAAAATATGATATCGGCAATGTATAAAAAATAATTGTAGGTATTGAGTATGAATATAGTTTTAACAACTCTAATAAATTCATTTGAATTATTGATGTTAAAGCAGCAATTTGCACTAAAAATATAATTGAAGTAATAATATACAATGTCAAAAAAATGGGAAAAAATGCAGTTGAAAATGTATTAAATATATATTTTTCTAAAATTTTCATTAAAACAAACCTCTCATTAAAGATGTTATTCGGTTTTCAAATACAAAAACAAAAAATAAACCAAGCGATAAAAATGGTATAAATGCAATCTCAATATCAATTTTTTTGATATTTAAATATAAAGATGGGATTATAGCAAAAATAGCACTTAAAAAAACAGCGATCATTCCAAGCTTTATACCAAGAAGACCACCTATTACCGCTACAATAGGAATGTCACCATCTCCCATAGATTTTTGTGTTTTTAAATCTTCATTTTTTGTTAATCTTGCTTTTATATTCTGGATATAAAAAGTAACAAAAAATTCTAATAATGCAAAACCACCTGCAAAAAGTAAAGCATCTTTAAATGAAAAATTTAAATTGAAAAACGAAAAACATAAAGCCAATAACAGAAGATAATCAGGTACAGCTTTATATTTAAAATCTATAAATGAAAGAGTGATTAGAGTATAAAAAATTAGAACAGTTACAAAAAAGTTTGTATTTATTCCTAATTTTAAAAATAAAAAAAGAGTAACAATTGCTGTTAAAAATTCAACTATAGGATAAGTGATAGATATTTTATCTTTGCAGTTTGAGCATTTGCCTTTTAAAAATATATAAGAAAATAAAGGTATGTTTTCATACCATTTTAGTTGATATTCGCATTTAGTACAAATCGATCTTTTAGGATTTATCAAAGAAATTTGCAACGGCAATCTATAGATTAGCATATTTAAAAATGATCCAAAAATTAATCCAACAATAAAAACAATAACGCTAATCATCTTCTAAATGCCACCAAATCTTCTTTCTCTTTTTCCAAAATCTGAAATAATATCATCTAGTTCTTGAGTACTAAATTCAGGCCAAAAAGTTTGAGTAAAAAACATCTCAGCATATGCACTTTGCCAAAGAAGATAATTTGAAATTCTAATTTCACCACTTGTTCTGATTAGTAAATCAACATCACAAATTCCTGCTGTATCAAGACAAGAATTTATATTTTCTTCAGATGGTTCTAAATTTTGTTTATTTAGTTTTTTTACAGCTCTGCAAATTTCATCGCGGCTTCCATAATTAAGTGCTAATATCTGAGTAAGTCCTGTGCAAGAAGATGTTTTTTCTTCTGTGTCTTTAATAACACTTTGAAGTTTTTTTGAAAATTTTGACAAATCTCCAATAGCTTTAAATTTTACATTATTTTTCAGATAAATAAGCAGTTCACTTCTAAAATATCTTTCAAGCAGCTTCATTAAAAATTCAACTTCTAGTTTTGGGCGACTCCAATTTTCAGTGCTAAAAGCGTATAATGTTAGATATTTTATACCTAAATCGCTACAGTGAGTAGTAATATTTCTAACTACTTTTGCTCCTTCTTCATGACCAGCCGTTCTGTTTAGATTTCTTTCTTTTGCCCATCTTCCATTGCCATCCATTATTATAGCAATGTGTTTTAGATTTTTATTCACTAAATTCCTCTTTTAGTTTATCAAGCAAAGAAAGTGATACTTCTAATTTGTTCCCATTCAGGAGAATGGGAACAAGGCGTGAGGAATAGTCTCGCTCCACCTCTCCTGAGGTGAAATGCATACTGGAAGTAATTAATTCAATTTCATTTATATCACTTCCAAACCCATTGTCATCTGAAATAATATTTAAACAAACTCCATCAAGATTTTTATTTGCAAGCATTTTATTTGCATTTTGTTTTGCATTTTTTTGATCCATTTCTGCTTTAAAGCCTATTGTGTAAATATTATTTTTATCAATCGAATCTAAAATGTCAATATTTTTTTTCAATTTCAAATCCCAATTATCACCTATACCGTCTTTTTTTATTTTTCCATTTTGTGGAAATGCAGGAATATAGTCACTTACTGCCGCAACTCCAAAAAAATAGGGTTTTTTCTGTATAAGTTTTACATCTGATTTGTCCATCAAAGTAGCTTCGCTCATTTTTCCTTTTTTAGCAACTCGGATACTATCTTGGATATATTCAAACATTTCAGCAGAATTTTGCGTATCTATACAATGTATATCTTTAACTTTCACATCCCAATTTCCAGCTTTAACAACACAAACATCCGCACCTTTATAATAAAGTGCGGTAGCCAATGAGTTTGCCATTTTCCCACTACTAAAATTACTAATATATCTTACATCATCAATTTTTTCTATTGTACCGCCACCATTTAGTACAATTTTTCTATCAGTCCAGTAATCATCCTTAAGAAGTTCTTTCGCTGTTGCGTGAAAAATATCTTCAGGTTCCGCCATCGCACCTTTGCCGATATCTTGACAAGCAAGTTCTTTTGTAATGGAATTTATTATTTTAAAATTACAAAGCTTGAGCATTTTAAGACTTGCTTGCGTTAAAGGATTTTGTATCATATTTGTATTTGCCGCTGGACAAATTAACTTTATTCTTGGATAAGCTAGTGCCGTTTGAAGCAAAAGATTATCGGCAACTCCATTTGATAATTTATTTATAGTATTAGCAGTTGCTGGAGCAATCACAAAAATATCTGCCCATTTACCCATAGCTATATGATTATTAATCGTATCCGTACTCCAATCTTCGCTAGATTCATCTAAAACTTTATTTTGTGAAATTGTTTCAAAAGTAAGTGAAGATATAAATCTTTTTGCACCATCAGTCATAATAACACGCACATTTGCCCCTGCTTTTTTATAAAGCCTTACTAATTCTAAACTTTTATAAACTGCTATACTTCCAGTTACTGCTAATAAAATATTTTTATTTTCAAGTAGATTTGTAGGTTGATATGTTGGCAAACTACTCATTTTATTTTTCTCCAAAGAATTTATAAAAAAATCCGGAAATGCTTCTAGGTTTTACTCTTGTTGTTACAAGTTCACCGCTTTTTACATTTTTTGTTACTGTACTTCCAGCACCTATCATACAGTTATCTTCCAAAGTAATAGGAGCTACAAGCTGAGTATCGCTTCCTATAAATACATTTTTACCTATAATCGTTTTATGTTTATTTTTACCATCATAGTTGCAAGTAATAGTTCCTGCACCTATATTTGTGCCAGTATCTATTTGGCTATCTCCAAGATATGCTAAATGACCTGCTTTTACACCATCAAGAGATGATTTTTTAACTTCTACAAAATTTCCAATATGAGTATCTTTTAGATTGCTTTGCGGTCGGATTCTTGCCATTGGACCGATGCTACTATTTTCTAAAATCGAATCCTCAACTATGCTATTTGTTTTTATATGACTATCTGTGATTTTTGTATTTCCCAAAAGCGTAACACCATTTTCAAGAATACTCTCTCCACTTATTTCAACATCATCTTCAATATAAATAGTATCAGGCAATCTCATAATCACGCCATTTTTTAGAAATTTTTCTTTTATTCTGTTTTGATGTAAAGTTTGTGCATTTGCTAAGTCAAGCTTACTGTTTACCCCTTTAAAGTTTTCTTCATTTACTATTACTGGTTCAATATCAATATTTTGGATAATTGCAATTTCAATTAAATCAGTAATATAATATTCTTTTTGGTTATTGTCGTTAGAAAGTTTTGGCAAATTTTCGTTTAAAAAATCTGAATCAAAACAATAAATACCAGCATTTGCAGTTGTTATTTCCAACTCTTTTACATTACAATCTTTTTGCTCAACTATTTTAATAACACTTTCATCTTTTATAACTACTCGCCCATATCCATCAGCACTTTTAAGAGCCAATATAGACATGGTTAATTTTTTATTTTTGATTACTAATTGCTTAAGCTCAGATGCTTCCATAAGTGGCATATCACCATTTAGCACTAAGACTTTTTTATGTTTATAATTTATTCCCATAACAGCGCCGCCAGTACCTGGAAAATTTATGTGATCTTGTGTATGATAATTTATATCATCAAAATATTGATTCATAGTTTGCTTAATCAAATCTGCCTTATGATATAAAACAACCGTAATGTCATCGCTTAGTTTTTTGGCTTCATTAATAGCATAATAAAGCATCTCTTTACCAGAAATTTTATGTAAAACTTTTGGAGTTTTTGACTTCATCCTAGTGCCTTGACCAGCAGCTAAAATGATTACTGAAATATCACTCATAAATAATTCTCTTTTTTTTAAAATGTATTTATTATATCTAAAAAGTATTTAATATCTTTTTTTAATTGTATAAGTTCCAGCAATTAGCACTCTGCAAACCACCTACATCACAATATAATCTCCCATATACTATAAAAAAGCTACTTTAGAAATTCTAAAAAATACAAATATTAAATCT
>JAOZVJ010000114.1 GCA_029938215.1 Arcobacteraceae bacterium
ATATAACGCTCGACTTGAAAGACAAGTGAACTAACGGCTTGACTATTTGCTATTTAATTTCACTTTATGCGACACTTAAAAGCTTAGTATTTTCGCAGTTTTCACTTGTTCTTTTCCAAGGATTTGTTAGACAATCGCCAACTAATGACGGCTTACGGTAAACTATTTTAGTCTTTTTCTTTACTTATAAAATATGGTTTTATCATTTTGATACTATCTAATTCTTGATTATTTTCTATAGCAAAAAATAAATTATTTTCATAAAATGATATTACTTCTTTTATATTTATAGAATCTAAAAGAATAAATCTACCACCAACAGACATTTGAGAATTATCTATTATTTCAATAGCATCTTCTATTATGAATTGACCTATTTTAATATCTTTATATAAATCAGATTTACCTAATTGACCTATTAAAAAACAAGGAATTGATTTTGTATTATCTCTATATCCATCTAAAAGTTTTATAACTTCTGATGATATATCATCTGTATAAAGTGTATTTATAGCTATTGTAAAATATGCTACTACATTTTTTGTATTGTTATCAATATATAAATATGTTCTTGACCTTAGATTCTTTTCAAATACTAATGCTTTATTGTGTAAAAAGTCTTGTAAATCTATATTTTGATTACATTTAAATGTTTGTAATAGTTTTTTGATTTTATTATTGGAAGCTGAATTTTCTATTATTTCAGATAACGAAAAACAAGAAAAATTATCATCAAATTTATTTCTATTCATTGAAGATGATTTTATTAAAAAATATCATTTACAGATAATACTCTTTTGTGAACTTGTTTTAAACTAGTTCTTTTTGTACTATTGTATGTTTTGACTTTTTTTAAACTTTTTTGTGAAAATGCATTTATTATTAACTTTTCACTTTCAGTTTTTATAATCATTGGTTCTAAAAATGCTTTTGTCATACTATGCCTTTCATATGTTTATTACTATTATTTTATCTATTATTAACTTTTGAATTTATTAATCAATAGTTTTAATAAAAACTTCAAAACATTTTAAAGTATCATAATCACTACTATGTGCTTCATCTTCATCAAAATCTATATTTAGTAATTCACAAGCTTCGATTAATTTAGGAGCTTTATTATTTGGAGTTAAGTGTCTATTTCCTTGCATAGTGCAAAATGTAGAATAGTCTTGGTTTTCTATTTTATTTTTTATATCTTGTGGTAAAAATTTAATATCAAAACTAATATTATGAGCTACGATATTATTTACATTATATTCATTTAGAATATTTATTAACCAATCTTTATCATCATTGAAATATGATGGATATTTACAATCATCTCTTTTTTCTTCTATTACTTTTTCAGAAAGTCCATGAACTTTACAAGCATAATAATTATAAGGCTCTTGTGAAAAATAATATCTTGTATCTTTATTTAGGATATTGTTGTCTTGACAAATTATATAGCTAACCGACAACACACTACAATTAGCAAAACCATTTGTTTCTGTATCAAATATAAAATTTATTTTATTTTTCATTTTTTATATACTCATTTATTTTATTTATTGCTATCTCTTCTATATCTATAATAAATTTATCACTAACATTTCTAAAATCAAATCTGTGATTAGCAATATTTCCTATACTAGAATTATCTATTATCTTACAAATAGGTTCAACTAAAGTTATTTTATATGATTTAGACCAAAAATTTATGATAGCTTTATATATTTTATCTTCTTTTTTTATATCTATAAAAAAGCTTTTCATCTTTCTTTGATTTTCTTTTGTAACTGTATCAAATATAACTTTATCATACTCTTTCATTAGTTCACTCATAGTTTTAGCTTGATTAGTTTCATTTGATATATCATCATTTGCAAAGATTTCTATATTTTGATTTATAGATACTAATTGTTCTAGTTCTTCTATTGCTTGTTTTATTGTAAATTCCATACTAAAAGGTAATACAATTATATTTTTAAGATTACCAATATTAGCTATTATATCTTTTGTAATTTTATTTGTTAGTTTACCTGATGTATTTCCACCAAGTCCTGATATTGTAATAACTGTATCACTCTTATCATAATCAATACTACATAGATCACTATCATTTTTTATAGATATAAATTTATATTTACTTTTTTTATCTTGTAAGTTTTGTTTTTCGATAAACTTTAAAATATTATCTCCACACCCACCTATACCAATAATTTTAATCATTTAATTTATTCTCCTCTTCATATATTGTTTTGTATAAATACATTATTTTTATAAATAATAAATCAAGCTCTCCATCTAGATTATTATCAAATTCAAATTGATATATCTCATTTTCATTATTTTTATTAATCAAAAGTACAATATTGTCTTTTAGTCTTTCATCATCTGAAATATGTATAGGTTTTATATCATAATTCAGATGAGCCGACATCTCTTCTCTATAAAATTTAAATCTCTCTAAACAATATTCTTGTTGGTTTGTAAATAAATCAGCAAGGTTTTTACCTATACTGATTTTATAGTTATTAATCATATTTTTCTATAATATGGTTCTTTAACTTCATATATTTTTTTAGATATTGCATTGCACAGCTATCACTATGTTTGTAATTTTCACAGTTACACACCATAACAGTACAGCTACCATAGTCTACACTTATCAAATGCTGACCTCTTGAATCAAGACCCCTAAAATATTGTTCTTCTAACTCTTTTTTGGTTATCTTACCTTTTTCAAATTTTATTAGATGAAGTTTTGGGAGCTGGAGAAGTTTTAAATATTTTAGCTCATCCATTGGCTCATTTGATATATTATACAAATCATAATGAGCTGGTAAAGTTTGTTTTAAATAGTCTTGTTTTATTAATTCTAGCATTTATATCTCTATTTGCTTTAACTCATTTAAGATTTTAATTTTACACTCTTTTACATATTTTGACATATAATTTTTATCAAGAAATTTATCTATATTATTTGAGTAAAATACATTTGAATCTAAAAGAAATATATCATTATCCTCAAAATGATTTATCACTTCATCATTTTTAAAATAAAGAAAATATATACGAAGTCCATAATAATCATTTTGTATATAAGTACATAAGTATTCATCTTTTTTAACCTCATTTATAAATGGAAGCATAAAAATGGAATCTTTGATCATATCTTTATTTTCATTGTACATACTTAATCTTTTTATTCTTGCTTTAGAAATATTATTTAGGTCTATTGCTAAATCTATTCCATTGTCATTAAAATCAACATTTAATACAAAACCTTCTTTCTTTAAATCAGAAGTGATTTCATTTAGAAGTTTGCCAAAAAAGTTTCTCTCAATTTTTGCTTTAGCATATTCAAAACTATTAGCAATATCTTCCACTACACTATTTTTGTATTTATCCATATCTCTATAATAATTTCTAGTAATATTTGAATATTTAATATAACTGTCTTTATTATTTATTATTTCATTAACTATGTTTAATTTATATTCCCAATTTAAATCTAAATCATTCAAATATATTATAAGGGCATTACAATATTCATCTACTATGTAATTAATTTTATTTGGTAAATTTTCAATAGACAATACATTTTGAACAAATGGTAAAATTGTATCATTAAATCCAATTAAAATTACACTATCTGGTGATTCAAATTTTGGCGAATCAGCATATTTAGTTAGGTAGAATAACAAATAAGGTTTATTTTGTTTTTGTAGAAAATCATTATATTTTTCAAGTTGTCCATCATGGTCTTCTGTTTCAGTTTTTCCTTCAATTGCTATAATAAACTCAGCATTTTCAATCCACATATCAATTCTGCCATTGCCTATATTATATTCTGTTTGTACTTTTATATTTTCGTTATTACAGAAGTTTTGTAACTTTTCATTACCTTTTAAATTATCAAATGCTAATAACTCATCAATAAATAATTTTAAAAATTTATCTCCTTGCATATGAGAACCATTTGGATTGATTAAATTTGTTATAAAGTTAAGATGTCTCACTTCACTCTTAGCTAAATTTGTATCTACAAATGGATTGAAAAAATTATCTTCTTTGATATAGGTATCTTTAATTTTTTTAATACTTTCTAAGTCTTTAGTATCTATTTTTTCAATACCATCTTGTTTTAATTCTATCTCTTCATTTCCTTTAATCAAGTCATAAATTTTTTCAGGTTCATCTTCAGAAGTAAGATTATAAGTACTTCCACCTTGACCCATTTTATTTATTTTATCCATTAAAATTTTTAATATTTTGTGTTCTTCTGGTTTAACTGGATTATCAATAATAGTTTTTAAAATTTTTAAATCCATCCAATGACCAGTATTATTATCTCCTGGATATGGTGCTGATACAACTTGTGTTATAAAATATATACCTTTATCGCTATCTGATCTGTACCAAAAAATAATATCGCCAATTCTATCTGCCATCTGCACATGATTTGAAACAGATGTTTCAAAAACTGAACCAACTTCTAACTCTCTAAAATCTGTCCATCCAGCTTCTTGAAACTTTCTAGTCCAATATATTGATTTATTTTCTTTACTTACCATTTTTATATCCTTTTTTTATTTTAATATGTGAGATTATATCACACAACTTTGACACCTGTCAAGCGAACTCTAAAAATGGGCAGATAAAAATCTAAAATTGTTACACTCTG
>JAOZVJ010000115.1 GCA_029938215.1 Arcobacteraceae bacterium
CGGCAAAATTATGATAGCACTAGAAAATAGAACACTTAAGCCTGCTATTAGAATGCAGATTATTTCTATTGCCGAACAATTCAATAAATTAAAAGAAGAAAATGAATTTGAATTATTATCTCAGATTAATAAAGATGATTTAAAAGGTTTGAATGCAGTAAGAAATTTTATAGCTCATGATTATGATAGTGTTGATGATGAGATATTAGAAATAGTTTTAAGAGTTCATATTCCAAAAATTAAAAAACAATTAAACGACTTAGTTGAATAATGCAAAATCTTATTGTATGATACTGTCGATTATGCCTAATATCTGGTTTACTGTTTTTTGACTTGCTTTTTCAATAAAATTTATATTTCTTGAATTATAATCTATTGATTTCATTTGTTCTCCCATAATATATCCTGTAATATTTTCACTTTCAATTTCAATATGAAAAGGAAAATCTCTTTTCGTATTTGTAATTGGACAAGCAAAAGCCAAACCTAAATGTTGATTAAATATTTTATTACTGATAATTATTGCAGGTCTTCGACCTTTTTGTTCATGACCACTTTGTGGATTAAAATTTAAAGCTACAATATCGCCTTGACTAGGAATATATTTTACCATTCTTCTAATCCAGTTTTATTATTAAATTCTTCATAAGCTTTATATTTATTTGGTAGCCTTTTAACCAATTCATTAATATCGTATTTTTCTCTTGATTGCTTGATTGGTTCTAGTACAATTTTTTGATTCTCAATTAAAACTTTCATTTTATCGCCAATTGATAAATGCAATTCCTTCATTATATTTTTCGGAAATCTTAGTCCTTGAGAATTGCCCCAACTTGAAATTGTAGCTGTCATAATATGTTCCTTTTATTTTGTATATCCGAAGTATATCATAAGACGATAAGATGTGTCAATGTGTAACTCTTATTAATTTTATAGCGACTGACACTATTAAGATAAATTCAGAAAAAGGAATATAAAACTTAATTATTTAATTTGTTTTTTATCTAATGTTGACAAATAAGCTTCATAGGTAAATAAACCAATAACACTAATAATAATAATTCCCATCAATAATTCCATTTTACAAATATTCCAAGCCACGCTTTTAAATAATTTATTTTCTCTTTTATTATATCTATTTTTGCCATTTTCAATTATATATAAATAGAAATGAAAAGTCAAGCATAAATATTTTGGTGCCTGACACCTTTATTATAGTGGTATGGCGAGTACCATTAGGACAATTTATTGTAGGGAACAGTTTTATAAACTAAGTTGATAAGCACCATATGCTACAGAAACTAAAACTGAAATAAATGCTACCACAAGAGCAATTGTAATTATTGTCATCTAACAATCCTTTAAAGACTTAATTTTACGATGCATGACTTTCGCCAATAATGCAAAAATTAATGAAAATACAAAAATACCAAATATTCCCATTGAAATTAACAATACAGGAGAGTGGGAACGAGTAAAAAGTTTAGTTTATTCACTATCTATTAATTTTTTTGATAAAACCGCAAATTGAATAATAAAAAAAGAAAAAGCCCCAACTATTAAATACATCAATATTTCGTTCACTATAAATCCTTTAAATCTTTAATTTTACTAATTGTTTTGCTAAATACTAATGCAAATATATAAATTAAAACAATCAATGTAATAAATATAATCACAAGTAAACTTGCTTTTATCGTTATATAATTTGTCACTACAAAACCAGTTATTGAAAATACTATTACAGAAATCAAACCCATAATAAATTTATTTAACCCAATTTGCTCTCTTATTTCATCTATTTTTGCCATTTTCAATTATATATAAATAAAAATGAAAAGTCAAGCATAAAAAAAGGTTGAGCAAAAACCCAACCTTTGATTAACTCTATGTATTCCCACTCAGGAGAGTGGGAGCGAGTAAAAATTAAAATACTTCTTAGAAAGAATATTTAATTTCTAATCTTCCATAATCTTTATCTGCTACATTACCATCTTGTTCAACTTTAGCAAATCTAACATAACCACCTAATTTTTTATTGATTTTATAACCAACTTCACCAATTTTTTCAGTCATATCAGTATTAGCAGCTTTCATATCAAGATCAACATAAGTTGCAGCTAAAGAAAATGCACCTAAATTAGTACTTGCTTTAAGCCAAGTAGACTTTGTATCTGCTAAGTCTGTTACATCTCCTGCAGATTTCCAAGCAGCACCTATAATAGCATGTGTTGTAAACCAAGCTGTACCTGTATATCCACCCTCTTTGTCAGTTTTAGAATAACCTAATTTAAGAGCAACAGGTCCTAGTTTACCATCAGCTTGATATGCAGTATATGCTTTATCTATATCTCCAGCAACATTAGTGTCTTGAGTAGCTTTTTGAGCAGTTAAAGTAACGCAAGCAATTTTATAAGAAATTTGAGCCATATCGTTGTTAACTTCTTTAGAAGCAGCGACACCACTCATATTTTCCAATTTATTTGCCCAGTACCACATATTTAAACCTTTTATAGGATTAACTACGATTTTACCAGCAGTAACATCAGCATCGTTTAAAGAAAGGTTTGTAAATCTAACACCAACAACTTTAAACATTGGATTGATTTTCCAAATTGCAACAGCACCAGATGCAGTTGTAGGATGTGTAACATTTCTTACTTTAGCAGTTGGATTACCAACGATTTGTTTACCAAGTTTAAGAACTACAGGTCCAACCTTACCTTTCATATACATATCTTCAACTTGAAAAGTTTTATTATCACCATCTAGTGTATTTGTAGCACCAGAATTAGACTCATCTTTATTTTGATATTGCATTCTCATATTACCAGTCCAACCATTACCTAAATCAGTAGCAGTTTTGATAACCATTTTGTATGTATCAGTTTCTTGCTGATCTGCCGCACTATTATCTTCCATTCTATATCTAGCAAAACCTGCAATAGATGTAGCTTCAACAGCGTCGATTAGCTTTCCAGCACTTGCGTTTGATGTAAATCCAGCAACTGCAACAGCAGCAACAAGACTCATTTTTACGATTTTTGTCATTTTGTTTCCTTGTTTTAATTTCGAAATTTAACAATTGTAATACTAGAGAAACAAACTTCTCCAGCACAATGTTGGCAATATTTTACAATCATAAGTTTAAACTTTACTTAAACTAGCCTATTATAGCAGAATAGGCTTACTTATTAAGCTATGTTTAAGATGATGTATAAGAGTAAAAGAGGGGAATGGTTAGTTCCCCAAGGTGTGATTTTAGTAAAGTGGTATCACAAGTAAAATACAAACCACTACAAAGATGAATATTATCTTTGTCATAATAAAGCCTTTTTCAAAAAGCTCCACCGCTTAAAACCCACTCACAAAAAAAGGCAAGGCTATAAAACCTTACCTAATCTTGAACTTCCCTTTTGAACAATAAGTAACCAACTTACCTAAAAGAATTTTATTATGTTACAAACTAATTATAGTAAAATATTTTATTGATGTCAAGGTGATTCTGAATAAAAAATTATTAAGTAGATTTGATAAGAAGGGAATGGTTAATTCCCTGAGATGTGATTTTAATGTCATTTAAAACTATTTTATTGATTTACAGTACTGCTTTGATTTGATTGTGTGTATATTGGTGTACTAAAGATTGTATAATATTTTGATAACTAATACCTGTAGTTAATGCTCTTTGTTTTAATAAATATATATCACTCTCTGGCAATCTTATGCTTATCGCTTTTTTCTTTGATATATATTCTTTCGCCATATTTGTATATCTTGATATTTCATTATTAACATTTGGCACGCTCTTAGCATTATCTGTTTCGACATACTCAATAATTTCATTTTCTTCTTGTGTTAAATCTATACTCATAATCTATCCTTATAAATTTTATGATATTTTCTACTTGGTATTATATTTTTTAAAAATACCTTCTCATTATCTTCTACAAAAGGTATATAATACGTATACTCTTTTATCAACATAATAAATAATCTTTGATTTGGATATTTATCAAGACTAGGATGTGGTACTACATCTAATAATTTACCATTTTCTAGTCCTAGTATCACATCCTCAAAGCATACATTTCTAGTTTGTCTTAAAAATTTATTTTTCTCATCACTCCACTGAAATGGTTTAATACTTTATCCTTTATGTATATACAGTGTACCATATATAGTTACTTTTGTATTGTATCATAATATGTGTAAAAAATTCAAATATCGATGAATAAAATTAAACTCAATTAATTCTTATTGTGTTATAATGTTTTTTATAAAATGCAAGGATAATTATGCAAACCATACAAGTGCAAGTTGAAGATAACAAAGTGGATATTTTTTTAAATTTAGTTAAAAATCTAAAAGATGGGATTGTTAAAAATCTTACAATTAAAACAGATGATATCATAGACAAGAATACAGCTGAATATATGAAAACTAAACAATTTAAAAAAGATAAAAAATATTTTCAGAGATGTTTGGATGACATTGATAGCGGAGAAACAAAGCTCTTGTCTCATAATGAAGTTTGGGAACAAATAGACAAACATACACAAGCTTCATAAAATGAAAATCTCTTATGAACCTAATTTTATAACTAGTTTTAATCAAATTTGGGATTTTATATCATTAGATAATCACAATAGAGCAGATA
>JAOZVJ010000037.1 GCA_029938215.1 Arcobacteraceae bacterium
TAAAAGCTCGGTATTATCGGCAGTTTACACTCGTTTCTCTCCTCCGATTTGTTATGCCCTATATATCAATCTCTATAAAATTGTCTTTATTATCATTTATCCAATATATACTTTTGTCTGATGATAATTTTACTTTTAATTTATAGTTAGTAAAATCATTGCCTACAATGCAAAACTTTGTACCTTTTTTAATAAGTACAATATTATCTAACTTGATAAATTTATTATTATTTTGTTTATCTAGTAGTGACTTGCTTAAAGAAGCATATATGTCAATTTTATTTATAAAACAAGTATTATTTCCAAACAATGGAATCACCAAAACCGTTAATATTAAAAAATTTTTCATGATTATTTGCAAGCCCAAGAATCATTTCTGCATAATATTTCAAGATTTTCCTGGGCTTGTTTTAGTCCAAGCTCGGCAGCTTTATACCAATATTTATAAGCTTTTATTTTATTATTTTCTGATAAATAAAAAATTAACCCAGTATTAAATAAACTTTCAGCTAAGTACTTTTTTGCTTTAGAATCTGATGATTTTTTAATTTCATTAATAGATTTAATACATGCAGAAGGACTTGAGGTTTTAGCTTTGTTGTTAGAAACAGAAGCTTCACAACTAAGTAGTTGCATTTCCCAAGCAGATAAATTATTCATCATATGTTGTATTTTATCAGTATTATTTGCGAATCCATTTTGTATAAAAATTGAAATAATACTTAACCATAAAAATATTTTCTTCACTGAGAACCTCCAAAAATTAAACTAATTAATAGTAACATAGCTGTAATTAATTTTCCTTGAATCATGAGCATAACGCCTAAGGTGAAGGACAAGGTATTTCAATACCTTTTTCAACTTAGAAATTTAAGGGTCATGACACAACCAACTACTTTTAGTAACAATAAGCTAAATTTAAAGATACTAAAGAAAAAGAAGTACTAATTTGGAAACAATAACCAAATAATGTCAAAATAATAATACTATAATTTCAAGAAGCATACATGAATAATAAATTAAAACAATTTGCTTTTATATAACAAATATGTTATAATTACCTCATGAATTGGAATATAAAATACTTTAATGAAAATATTGAGAACCAAATACTTGAATTACCAGATGGATTATTAGCAAGATATTTCAAACTTACTGATTTGATGTTAGTACATGGTTCAAATTTAGGTTTACCACATACTAAACCGTTAAGTAATGGACTTTTTGAGCTTCGTTTAAAAAGCAAGGAAGGTATTGGTAGAGTATTTTATTGTACAAAAGTTGGTAAGAACATTATAATGCTTCATTCTTATATTAAGAAATCTCAAAAGATTCCTAAAAATGTAATTGTTACAGCATTATTAAGATTAAAAGAGGTAAAAGAAAATGACTCATGAAGAATTAAAGCAAAAAGCATTTAAAAATAAAAATGTTAAAAAAGAGTATGATAAATTAGACTTAGAATTTCAACTTTTAAATGAAATGCTAACAGCAAGAAAAGAAGCAGGATTAAATCAATCACAAGTTGCAGAATTAATGGGAACAAAGCAAACATCAATTACAAGACTTGAATCAGCTTTAAGTGCAGGAAATCATTCACCATCACTTTCAACAATTAAGAAATATGCAAATGCAGTTGGGTGTCATTTAGATATTAGATTTGTACATAATCAGAAAAGTGTATATCAATAGCTTCAATTCCAAACGACACCATTATATGCATTAATAATATTCTTCAAGTAAAATTGTAATTAAAAATGCACAAATAATTTTACAAAACAATAGTCATCATATGTACCAAATTCACTTTGTTTATCTGAATTATAATCAAACATTCCGACAGATAAAGTCATCTCGTCATCAAAACTATATTCTAAACTAGGTTCAAATATGTGACTTTTATCTTCCAAATTTTTTATAATCAGTAAATTTATTTTTGTGAGCATATTTAGTTGATATGAATTATTTATTCCAAAATGTTTACTTTTTGTGTTGCTTTCATATTTGTATTCCGCTAGAGTAGTTAAAGAGTTTTCAAAACCATATTCAGCACCAATAATATATTTATATGAATTAGTATCAGCAGTCATATCTCTAAAATATCCACCTTCACTTCTTAGTTCTATTCCACTATCTAAAAACTCACCTTCAAGTTCATATCCAAAAATATTTTCTTTTTCTTTTTTATCTTCTAAAACCACAAGAGCAATATCTGCAACATCTAAAAAGCCTTTTACTCTAAAAGCTGATTTGTCTTTTGCGTAAGTTATATCAAAATTTGATAAATCATTTATGGCATATTCATATCTTATAGACTCAACTCCTTTTCTTTCATTTGCTTCTATTGAAGTTGAATCTATAGGATTAAATATATCTATGGGATTATAGATTTTACCTACTCCAAAAGGAACTCTTTGAAGTCCTGCTACGAAAAGATGTTTTTCTCCTATATATTTTAAATAACCTCTATAAAAATTAGTTTTGTTCTCATTTTTTTTAATTTTATGATTGTAGTTATTTGCATTGTCAAGTATGATTTTTATAAAAGCATTTTCATACTTTTTATCTTCAAATTGTGAATATAATCTAAGTCTATTATAATCTTTTATCTTATTTTGTTTTTGAGAAGTTACAATATTTGTATTTTCTACTTCAAATTCTGCATCAAAAGCAAATAGAATTGTACAAAATGTGATAAGGCTATAAAACAATCTCATTTTTCAATATTTTCCCATCTTTTAAAGTTATCAATCTTTTGGCTTTTTTTATAACCATAGAATCATGTGATGAAAATATAATAGTGATATTTTCTTCTTTATTTAATCTCTCCATCATATCCATAAGTTCATTTGCACTTACACTATCAAGATTTGCAGTAGGTTCATCTGCTAAAATAAGTTTTGGTTTACTAGCAACTGCTCTTGCTACTGCAACTCTTTGTTGCTGACCACCACTTAAATGTGATGGCAATTTGTACAATATATGTTCAATATTTAGTTTTTTGGCAACCTCCAAAACTCTTTTATCGCACTGTTTTTGTGATGCCCCTTGAAGCTTCATAATATATTCTATATTTTCTTTTGCTGTTAAAACTGGCACTAAATTATAAGCTTGGAATACAAAACCAATATTATCTCTTCTTTGAGATGATAAATCACTCTCATTCATCAAAGAGATATTTACTTTATCAATAATAACTTCGCCATTTGTTGCATTATCCAATCCACCAATAAGATTTAAAAGTGTAGTTTTTCCGCTACCGCTTGGACCACTCAATACTACAAATTCACCTTTGTCAAATTCAAGATTTATATCTTTTAATCCTACAACTTCAATATCACTTTTTGCATTAAATATCTTAGTAATATTTTTTATCTCTATAAATTTATCCATTTATCACATCCACGCTTTTTGATTTATACAATACCCTCAAAGGAAACAATATGCTTAAAACACTAGCTATCAATACAGATATAAAAGCTGTTACAAAGTATTCTGTTTTTATTACAGCATAAGTTATAGCATCCATTCCAAACTCATCTAAGGCATCTGAAAAAGAACTAAGATCTAGTCCATAAATATTAAAATAATACAAAGTTGCTCCGCCTATAATTGCACCAAATAAAAAACCAATAATACCTATAAAAAATGATTCCAAAAATATTATTTGTGCCAAAATAGAAAATCGAGTTCCAATTGCTCTTAATATGCCAAACTCTCTTAACTTTTCTAGTACCGAAACTAAAACCACACCAAATATTCCAATAGTTGCAGTAAAAAATACTAAAGCATAGCTTACAAAACTAAATTGTTCCATCATAATTCTGCCTTGTAAAAGTGCAGGATACATCTCGTCCCATCGTAAAATGTCAAGTTGTTTTGTTTTATCTTTTAATTTGTCCTGAAATGAAATTATATTTTTTTCATTTTTAAAAATAATTGATATTTGGTGAATACCTTTTATGTTTAAAAACTTTTTAGCTTTATCTATATCTATAAACACTCCAGTTTCATCTATGCTCATATTATTTGTTTTAATTATCGCTTTTACTTTCAAACTTATAGAAATTATTTCATTGTTTATATTTTGTGTTGTCAGGATTATCTTTTTACCAACTTTTAGTTTTAGTTTTTTTGCTAGTTGATATCCTACTATTGCCCCTTTGCTTTTTTTGCCAAATTCATATTTTCCATTTTTTATATATCTATCCAAAGTGCTATGTTTTTTTTCATTTTGTAAATCTATACCATATATTTGTGTTGCTCTTGAATATGAAGCAGTTGCAATAAGTCCATTGGTTAAAATTCTTTTAGTATAACTTTTTATATTTTTTTGCTTTTTTAAAAGTTTTTCTATTGGTTTTATGTTTATTATTTGAGATTTTAAAGATTTTTCTTTTCTAAATTCTTTTGCAAAAATACTTAAATGCCCACTGTCGCTTTTTATGGCATTTGTTATCATTTGCTCAGTCATTCCTTCATAAATTCCTTGCATAAGTAAAAGACCCCAAAGTGAAACGGCTATCATGGTTATAACTAACACAGTGCGAAGTTTTCGTCTTAACATTGAATTTAAAGCTGTTTTTATTATCAAATCATACATGATTTATAGCCTCTACGGGTTTATATTTATTAACATTTAAAATAGGATATAGCGTTGATAAGATATTTAAAACAAACATTATAACCATATCTCTAAAAATTGTTGTCAAATTAAATTCAGTTGGCAAACTAGTAGCCATAAGACCGTATTGTTTAAATTGCTCATTATAATCAGCTCCCAATTCAATAGGATTGATACTAAAATAATAAGCCAAATAAGCACCAATCAAACCACCAATAACAACACTAATACTAGATAAAATAATAGACTCAAAAATAAGCATCTGTAAAATTTGATTTTTTGTTGTGCCAATTGCTCTTAATACTCCTATCTCTTTTATCCTTGAATAAACTACAAGTAAAGTATAGATAAGTATCACAAAAAATATCACTATAAAAAATATAAACAAAGTAAAATAACCAAAAATAGAATCAAGCTCCATTGCTTTTACGAAAGATTCCATAAATTCTTGCCAACTTTTAGATACTAACTCTTTATCCAAAACCATATTTATATTATCACTTAATATTTGTGAATTTTTAGGATTTGTTGGCAGAACTATTAGACTTGTTGCCAAATTGTCACTTATAAAAATTTTATCAAAATAACTTTGGTTTAAAAAAGCACTATTTAAATCAAACTCATAAGATCCCGTTTGAAATATCCCTTTAACTTTTACAATATCAGCACAAAAAGAATAGTCAGCTCCTGTACCTACAAATGTAATCTTATCTCCTATATCAACTTTTAATCTTTTTGCTAACTCATTCCCAACATATAAAGAATTTGTATCATTTACATCTAAATATTCACCTTTTTTTAGACTTTGTTTTAGTTTTGAAATATGTTGTTCTTTTAATGGCTCAATAGAAGTAATCATCACGCCAATAGATTTATCCAAAGATGAAAGTAGCACAGAAGCCTCAAATCTAGAAGTAACAATATTGATTTGAGGATTTAATTTAAGCTTTTGTATTATTTTGTCTCTATTGAAAATCAAATTATCAAAATTAGGATTGTCTTTAAACTCTTTGTGATGTATTTGTATATAGCTAGGATATAATTCAACTGCATTTTGCAACATTTTATTATGATAGCCATCCATAAAAGTGGATACAAAAATAAGCATAGCAGTTCCACTTAGACTTAAAAAAATTGTAATCATTGATCTTTTTTTATTTGCCCTTATGTTTTTGTACGCAATTTTATTTATATGATTCATAGTTCTATTTTGAATATCTTTTTAAAGCTCTTTTTGTAAAATAAGAATTTCCAATTTTCTTATCAAATACCAAATCATTAACTATTAAAATAGTTTTATGCCATTTTTTTTCTTCTAATTTTGGAATCATCTCCCAATAAGTAGGATAATATTTATCTTTAAACTTTTTTATATCTTTATATTTTAAAACTCTTATTAAGATGTTATCTTCATCATAATATTTTGCATTTAAAGGTAAAAAGTATTTTTTAGATATATCCATCTCAATTTTTCCCCAAACAACAGCAGAATCTTCTTTTGGAATTAATTCAATTTTATATATTGTATCATTTTGTATTTTTAATTTACTATTATAATCATTGCTAAGAGAACTTTCTTTTACCAAATCATCATTTGAAAAATCACTTCCCATCCAACTTTGAAGCATCATAGAAGCTGGAATTTTAATAACTCTTTCAATTCGCGGAACATATTGCCACATTTTATTATCAACATTTAAAAAAGTTATTCCCTTGTCTTTTTTTGGATACAAAACTTTTATAAAGCTTTTTTTGGTTCCTTTGCTCCAACTATCCATTATCATTTTTCTTTTTGTTCGTTTGGTATGAACAATCATTGTCATTTTCATATACAAAGTTTTGCCGTTTAGATTATCTTCAACTTTTTTTATTAATTTTTGTACATCTGTAGCAAATAGCGAAACAGATAAAAAAACTAAACTCAATAAAATTTTACTCATAAGTGATTCCTTTATCTTCTAAAGCTATTAAGTCATCAAAAAGTATAAACTGTACTAGTAAGTTATCTGTTTTTTCATATAAAAATCAAGATATTACTAATTGCTAAGCGAACCATAAAGACGACACAACTAAAATTTATACTATTTTATATAAATTGACATGAAATTTATATAAAAATGTATTCACAAAAATTACAAAACAATATATAATTTAGAAGTTTAAACAAAAGGATAGAAAATATGAAAAATGTATTGATTATTAATGCTCATCAATTTTATGAAGGATTTGCTGAAGGTAAACTTAATGAAACTTTGGTAGATGTTGCAAAAAAAAAGTTTGAAGCAAAAGGCTGTGAAGTAAAAACTACAATTATCGAAAAAGGTTATGATGTTGAAGATGAGATACAAAAACACCTTTGGGCAGATATTATTATCACACAAAGTCCTGTTTATTGGTTTTCAGCACCTTGGATTCACAAAAAATATATTGATGAAGTATTTACAACAGCACTTGTTCAACAAAGTTTGATAGTTGATGATGGAAGAACAAGAGAAGACTTAAGTAAACAATATGGTACAGGCGGAAAAATGCAAGGCAAGCAGTTTATGCTTTCATTAACATGGAATGCACCAAAAGATGCGTTTGGAAATAAAGAGCAAATTTTATATGATGGCAAAACTGTTGATGATGCATTTATAGCGGTTACTACAAACTATAAATTTTGTGGGGCGGAAATTTTACCAAGTTTTGCTTGCTATGATGTTCTAAAAAATCCTGATATCCAAAATGATATAAATAGATTTAAAGAACATCTTAATTCAGTTATTTTATAATTTTATATTCATCAAAAGATAGCTTAGCTTCTTTTGGTGGATAACCAAAATATTTTTTAAAATCTCTGCTAAATTGAGGTACGCTTTCATATCCAACTTTATATGCTGTTTCATTTACTTGATAATTTTCTTTTGCGATAAAGTCTTTCGCTTTATTTAATCGTATTTTTTTTATATATTGTAACGGTGTATGTGAAGTGATATTTTTAAAATGTGTGTGAAAAGATGCTACGCTCATATTTTCTTTTTGTGCCAAACTAGGTATATTTAAATCATTATTATAGCTAGTATGAATTGTTTGTAAAACATTAGAAATCTTTGCTTCATTACTGGCTTTTTTAAAAAGTTTATGTAAAAAATAAGCATTTTTTCCTTTTGCTACTCTGTAAAAAAGTTCTCTTAAAATAGAATCTCCCAATATTTTAGATTCTTCTTTAGAATTTAAAATAGATACTAACCGAAAAATAATATCTTCTATTTCTGTTGTTACATTGTCTGTAAATACACTCATTTGATTTTCTTTATATTCTTCATCTAAAATATAAGAGATAATTTGGTGCATAGTTTTTGCATTCATAGATATTATCAAGCTTATAAATGGATTGTCTTTTGAAGCAGAAGTTTCACATTCAAATGGTATGGTTGATGATGATACAAAATAGTTATTTGTATTGTATTCAAAAATAGTATTATCTAGTTTTACAGTTTTTTTATTTTGTAAAACTAATACAATCCAATTATCATAAATAAAAGGATTTGCTGGAGTGTATTTGCTTGTTTTGAAGATTTTTACATCATCTAAAAAAGTATCGTATAATCCATCTTCTTGTATTAGTTTATTTACTTGTGATAAAATTTTTTTATTCATTTAGCTTGCTTCTTTCTGTGGGATAACGATCAAAATTTTTAAATTTTATCTATTTGACACTTAAAAGCTAGAAAAATCGCACTTTATGTAAAATATTATAAATATTAATGCAAGTTTCATAAAACCTTTATATGAGCGGTTTCTAGCTTATTACGATAAAGCTACATTTTTAACGAAAATAGCATAATATTTTTAGCACAAAATTAGCACAATGATTTTTTAGTTTGTCTATGAAGTCGTGTTTAAGTGGATTGGTTTTAAGTGGCTCCGGCACGTGGGATCGAACCACGGACCAAATGATTAACAGTCATCTACTCTACCGCTGAGCTATGCCGGAATCGTTAATCTTTTTAAGTGGCAGAATTATAGTAGAAAATTAATAGTTTGTCAATAAAAATTTGCTTAAATTGTAAAAAATTTAGAAATTCATAAAAAATTTATTGAGACCATGTCTTTTGAAGTAATAGTCTTGTTGAATTTGTCAAATCTTTATTTAAAATTTGACTTATTTCTTTATTTTTAAATATATTTTTTATATATTTTTCTTCATTTTCATTATTTATGATTTTATTTTCTTGAGCAGATTTTAAATAAACTTTTTTCTTTGTATGTATTTTGCACAAAAACCAAAAACTTAAAAAATTTTCACGATAAGTATTTAAAATATTTGAACTAAATTGTTCAAAATCTTCATATTTACTGCCATTAAATTCTTCGACAACTATATCTATAAGTTCATTAAGTTTTCTTAGCGGCACCGCCCAATAAATCATTTTTGCCATCGTTTTACCAAAAGTGTACTCACCACCTATAAAAAATCTCACAGCATGCTCTTTTTCGCCATATGTATTTGTTCTAATCGAGATAAGTCCTATGTCGCAAAATTGATGTTTGCTACAACCTTTTAAACATCCGCTATAACCAAGACTAATATTATTTTGTTCTAATTTTTTTATATTTAGACTGTATGATTTGTCTTTAACATCAAATATTGAGAAAAAACAGTACTTACTTCCTGCACAAGCTAATATATTTGAACTTCCTTGTTTATTTTCAAAAGGTGTAAGTTTTTCTTTTAAGCCAAGCAAATAGATATTTTGGTCATTTCCAAATCTTATATTTAAATTTTCTTTTTTAGCAAATTCTATTATTTGTCTTAATTCTGTATTTTTTACTCTTCCAAAATTTGTTTTATATCTAAAGCAATATTTGTTTTCTTTGATTGGTATAAAATTGTTATATTTTTTCTTTTTTATCAAAGTGTCACCAGCCTCACATAAATCCAAATCATAAAATTCTAAAATATTTTTTTTAAATTTTTCTATTCCTATTTTTTCTATTAGACTAAAGATTCTTGTCTTATTTCTTTTTTCACGAAGTCCATATTTATTATAAGCTTTTAAAATCGCTTCACATAAATCTTTTACATTTTCTTTTTCTACAAAGATATTTGCTTTTTTAGCTAATTGGTTATTTTTGCCACCAATGTATATATTGAAACCGTACTTGTCATCTTTTTTAGCAAGTGCAAAATAAAGATCATTGCTAAAAAAAGATGTAATATTTGACACATTTCCGCTAATAGCAATATTAAATTTTCTAGGTATCATACTTAAAAAATCATCTTTTTCTAAAAATACTTTTTCAATTTCTTTGATTATCGAATAAACTTCTATTTTTGAAGATAATCCAACGCCATCTAGTGGGTCACTTATGATATTTCTTACATTGTCGCTTAATGTTTGATAACTATTAAGTCCTGTTCTGCTTATCTCTTTGTAAACATTAAAAATATCTTTATTTTTAATTTTATGTATTTCTATTTGTGCTCTTGTTGTTAATATTAGTTCGGTGTTGTATTTTGTGCAAATCTCTGATATTTGCTCAAGTTGCTTTATGGATATTTGTCCAGCACTTACTCTCACTCTTATCATACAAACTTCAGGAGTCATTTTGAAATTATAAATACCTATACTTTTTAGATAAAACCTTTGCTTCTCATCCATATTATAAAAATCAAATTTTTCAAGGTTATTTAAAAATGATAATAAATTTTGTTTATTTTTTAGTTTTTCTACACTATTTAGATTCATAAAAATCAATATTTGCAATAGTTTTTTTAAAAATTAAATCTTCATCAAGTAGTTTATTAAAAATATCAAAAGAATTTTCATCAAAAGTATTTTTTATATCCAAAATAGTGAGTGGTCTCATTTTAAGTGTTTGCATAATCTCTTTTTTATCAAAAGATTGTTTTTTTGTTTTTTCTTCTGTTCTTGCTGTTATATTTATTGGTAAATTTCCAAGTCTATTTTTTATATTAACCAAAACATCATAGTCTAATGGTGCCACATCATAAGCAGGCGGTCTATCAATAGTACCCAAATCAATCCTGTCAGGTTTTATTCTATTTAAGGCTATTTTTAACGCATCTATATCATCTGTTTTATCGTTTACATTTTTAACCAAAAGAACTTCAATAATAAATTCGCCATTATAGATTTTTTTAAATTCTATCATACCATCTATAATATTTTTTATATCAATACCATTAAATGCTCTATCAATTTTGCGGAAACCTTTAGTATTCGCACAATCCAAAGACAACTTAACTATATCAATTTTTAATAAAGTATTTCTAATATCCTGATTGTCAATATTCGCACCATTTGATAAAATTAGTGTTTTTGTATCACCTTTTATCTTATCTATATCATTAATAAGTTTATCAAGATGCGGATAAAGTGTTGGTTCTCCATTTGCAGTAAGTGTTATAACATCAAGATTTTTATGTTTTAAAAGTGAGGTTTTTAATTCTGTTATGATTTTATTGACTGACACAACTTTATCTTGATGATTTGTTGTTTGTGCAGGTGCTAACTCACAATAAAGACAGTCAAAGTTGCATTGTTTTTGGTACGGACTTAAGTCTACGCCCAAACTCATCCCAAATCGTCGAGATGGAATTGGACCAAAAATTAAATTCATCTACTTTTTGCTAACTCTTTGACATTCGCTTACAAAATGTTTTGCATTTTCCACAGGAATATCAGGAAGTATTCCATGTCCAAGATTAAATATATGTCTTGATGTTCCCATTATTTTTTGAATCTCTTCTATACTAGCTGTTGTTTCTTTTTTATCATATAATCTACAAGGTTCCATATTGCCTTGAAGCACATATTTATCGCCTAATTTTTCTTTAGCTAATTCGATAGGAGTTCCCCAATCTACACCAAATACATCAAAGTTTCCATAAACTTTATCCAAAAATGCAGGAACACCTTTTGGAAACATAATAATAGGAATATTTGGATATTTTTCTTTTAAATAATCAGCAATTTCAACCATATATTTCCAAGAAAATTCATCATATTTTGATGGTTCTATAGCAGAAGCCCAAGAATCAAAGATTTGTACAACATCAATACCAGCTTCAATTTGTTTTTCCATATAAATTTTAACTACTTGTGTTACTTTTGCTAAAATTTTATGTAAAAGCTCAGGATTTGAGTACATCATTTTTTTACAAATATTGTATGTTTTTGTACCTTGTCCTTCAATCATATATGTTGCTAGTGTCCAAGGAGCACCAGTAAAACCAATAAGTGCTTTATCATCTGCTAGCTGATCTCTAATAAGTTTAATCGCATCATAAACATAAGTAAGTTTTTCTGCCGCTTCTTCTCCGCCAATTAATCTATCCAAATCTGCTTCATTTTCAATTGGGTCACTAAATTTTGGACCTTCACCTTTAATAAAGTCTAAATCCATCCCCATCTCGTCTGGAATTACCAAAATATCACTAAATAAAATAGCAGCATCAACACCAACAATATCAAGTGGTTGAATTGTTACTTCAGCCGATTTTGCAGGGTTGTGACAAAGATTTAAAAAGTTACCAGCTTCTGCTCGAACAGCCATATATTCAGGAAGATATCTTCCTGCTTGTCTCATCATCCATACTGGAGTATAAGGTGTTTCTTTTCCAAAACATGCATCTACAAATATTTTATTCATTTTTTATTTTCCTATTTTATTTTTATTTTAGTGTTTTCCAACTTTTGCTAAAAAGAAAAGCCCTACCGAAAGTGCTGTAATTGACAAAGCAAAATAAAGCATTTCTAACGCAGTTGTAAATTCAGTATGCAAAACTCTTTGAAAAAAGTTTACAACCAAGACCATTACAATAACTTTGGCAATTTTATCTTTTAATTGATCCAAAGAATGAATAGCGAGTATTTTGCTACCCATTTTATCTTTTGCTGCTTCATCAATTTCTGATATAAAAAGTTCATAAATTCCAAAGGCAAATATAAACATAACAACTGCTATAAGGTATAAATCAACTGCACCTATAATTCCTGCTACTATATCTTCATGAAATTTTTCAGGATGTGCATGATTTATAATAGTATTAAAAGTATAAACAGCAACTTCCCAAATATCCATAGAGGCAACGACAAAAAGTACAAATGCACCAATTAGTCCAAAAAATACAGCAAGTATAACTATAAATCTACTTTTCCAAATAGCCCCTTCAAAAATTTTTTCTAACAAATCATATCATCCTGTTGTAGTTCTATCCATTTCAATCCAATTCTAACAGAATTTGTCGCTGCTCCAACTCTAACTTGATCTGCAACATTAAAAAAGTGTACTATATTTTGAGCATAAATATCTTTTCTAATTCTTCCTACAAATGTAGTATCAGTGTCTGTTGAAATTATTGGCATAGGATAAATTCCATTTGGTAAGTCATCCATCACTTCAACATTTTCAAAGTTATTTATAGCTTCTCTTATTTTATTTACATTTACATCAATATCTTTATCGAAAGTGACAGTTATAGATTCGCTATGACTTCTAAGCACTGGAACTCTTACACAAGTAGCTGCCACTGCTATATCTTTATGAAGAATTTTTTGAGTTTCATATATCATTTTTTCTTCTTCTTTTGTAAAACCATTGTCCATTGCTTTATCAACTTGAGGAATTACATTTAAAGCTATTTGGTGCATAAATGCTTCTTTTTTTGTTTCATCCAATTTAAAAGCAAAAAAGTCTTGCATTTGTTGTACCAATTCTTCCATTCCAGCTTTTCCTGCACCGCTTGTGGCTTGATAAGTACTAACATCAACTCTTTCTATACCATACAAATCATCAAGAGGTTTTAGTGCTTGAACCATTTGAATAGTTGAGCAATTTGGATTTGCTATGATTCCAGTTTCTCTCCATAGCGCTATATCTTCAGGATTTACTTCAGGAACTACCAAAGGAATATTTGGTTCCATTCTAAAATGACTTGTATTGTCAATTACAACTGCACCACCCTCAACTGCATATTTTGCAAACTTAGCACTTATGCTTCCACCCGCACTAAAAAACGCAATATGTACTTCATTTTCTTCAAAAACTGTCTCAGTTAATTCTATTACTGGATATTCTTTTCCATTAAATTCTATGTTTGTACCAACACTTTTTGCACTCGCTAATGGTAAAAGTTCACCTACTGGAAAATTTAATTCTGCCATTACGCGAAAAAGCTCTTCTCCGACTGCTCCTGTAGCACCTACTACTGCAACATTATATTTTATACTCATTTATTGTCATCCTCGTTTGGAGTGTCCAATAATAAAGTTTGCTCATCTGTTGTTTTTTTATTCTCTTCATTTGCTGATTGGTCTATGATAATATTTCCATCTTCATCAAATACTTCTATTTCTTCATCTTCTTTTGGACATTTCGCAATACTAACAACTTTATCGCCTTTTTCAACATTTACAATAGTCACACCACTTGTGTTTCTACCAGCTTTTCTAATTGTATTCATATCAACTCTAATCATTTTTCCGATACTTGTAAGTGCCATCAAATCCTGAGTAGAATCAACTAAAACATTACCAACTACTGTTTTACCAGTTTTTGGAGATAATTTCATAGCAATTACTCCACTACCTGCCCTGTTTGTTAATCTGTAAGCCTCAACTTCTGTTCTTTTACCAACACCATTTTCACTTACTGTTAATAGCTCTTGTTGCTCATGTTCTATTACTTCTGCATCAACAACATAATCATGATCTATTTTAAACTTAATACCCCTAACACCTCTTGTCGTTCTACCTTGTGTTCTTGTTTTTTCAATATCAAATCTAATAACTTGACCAAGCGCACTAAATATCATTAAATATTTTGAATCTGGAAAAGTAATTTGAGCTGTTACTATTTCATCATTATCATCTAAAACAATAGCCCTTACTCCATTGCTTCTTATATTTGAAAAATCATTTAAAGCAGTTCTTTTTACAACACCATTTTTAGTAAAAAATGCTAATGATTTAGATTCATCAAAATCAGTTGTAGGAATAATTGCCATAATTTTTTCATCAGGCTTAAGATTGATAAGATTTACTACAGCTTTACCTTTTGCAGTTCTTCCACCTTCTGGAATTCTATAAACTTTTAACCAATAAAGTTGTCCAAAGTTTGTTACAAACAATAAAGTATCATGAGTATTTGATACAAAAAATCTTTCAATAAAATCATCATCATGAGTAGTAACTGCTATTTTTCCTTTACCGCCTCTTTTTTGTTTCTCATATGACTTTATAGGTACTCTTTTTACATAGCCATTATGTGTAATAGTTACTACCATAGGCTCATTTGGAATTAAATCTTCCATATCTATTTCATCATAACTATCTTCTATGTCTGTTCTTCTTGGTTCATCATATTTAAGTTTAGTTTCTTCCAATTCTTCCTTAATGATTTCATTAAGCCTATCTTCACTTTTTAAAATTTCTTCAAGATATGCAATTAATTCCATAAGTTCTTTTAACTCAGCTTCTAATTTTTCTCTTTGAAGACCAGTCAGTCTTCCTAATCTCATATCTAAAATAGCTTTTGCTTGAATTTCACTAAGGTTAAAAGCAGCCATAAGTTTTTCACTTGCTTCTGCATCATTGGCACTAGCTCTAATAATTTTAACAACTTCATCAATATTATCAAGTGCAATTTTTAAACCTTCTAAAATATGCGCTCTTGATTTTGCTTTTTCAAGATCAAATATAGTTCTTCTGATTATTACAGTTTTTCTATGATTTAAAAAGATATTTAAAACTTCTGGAAGTCTAAAGATTTTTGGTTCTTTATTAAAAACTGCAAGCATAATAATTCCAAATGTAATTTCCATTTGAGTTTGTTTATAAAGATTGTTCATTACTATTTCGTGCATAGCATCTTTTTTTAATTCAATTACAACTCTAGTACCATCTCTATCTGACTCATCTCTAACTTCAGAGATTCCTTCTAACTGTTTGTCTTTTGCTAAATCAGCAATATTTTCTATCAGTCTTGATTTATTTACTTGATACGGTAATTCATCAAGTACAATAATCTCTTTTTTCCCTTTTGTTTCAATATGATGCTTTGCTCTTATTTTTATTCTTCCACGACCAGTATTATAAGCATCAACGATACCTTTTCTACCAAATATTGTACCACCAGTTGGAAAATCTGGACCACTGACAAATTCCATAAGTTCATCAGGAGTTGTTTTTGGATTATCTATTATATGAAGTAGGGCATTTAAAATTTCAGTAGGATTGTGTGGAGGAATTTTTGTAGCCATACCA
>JAOZVJ010000038.1 GCA_029938215.1 Arcobacteraceae bacterium
AAAACAATAATAGTGAGTATGTTTTTTTACTTGATCAAAAAATGTTAGAAAAATTATCTTTAAGGGCAAAAAGCGGAAGATATAAGGATGTTGTGGCTGAGTATAAGGTTGAACAATCAGTTTATGGCAGTAAATTCTATTCAAAAATAATAGAAGCAGGTAAAGATAAATTTAAAAAGTTTATAGATAATGGTTATGGTATGGATGATACATACTACAGGACTTATTTAAAAACCACTGATATAAATGGTGCTGAAATTGGACTGATAGTAATTGGTGAAGAGATAGAAAATAGTGGAGGATTTGTGAATATTGCTGATAATATGACAAAAACTGTTACTATGGTTGCATTAGGTTTGATTATATCAATTTTATTGTTTATGTTTTAAACTATGAAAATATTTAAAAATAAGGTTATTTAATGCGACGAATAAAAATAATGAAAATTTTTGTGGTCTTTTGGTTGTTTTTAGTTTTTTTAATTTATTCAAATTTTGAAACAATAGGAACATTTTTTATGGCAACGCTAACATTTAATGTTGCTATTTTAACTGTTCTTTCTATTGGTTTGATTATAGTTTTTCAATCTGCTAGTAGGCTTGTAATGCTTGCAGGAACTTTTGGTATTATGGCATATAAAAAAGGTTCTGATCTTGAATATTATTTAAAAGGTATTGATGGAATTATGCCTGCAACAATTGCTCATATGTTTAACAAAAGAGCAAAAGTTGGTGTTCTTTATTTTACAAAAGATGAAGCAAAAGATGTTACAACATGGCTTGAAGAACAATTTTTTAATTCAAAGGGATACATTTCATTTTTTGTAGGTACATCTTTGATGATAGGTCTTTTTGGTACATTTGCTGGTCTTTTGATTGCTATTGATGATATGGGTGCGATTATTTTATCTCTTGGTGGAGATATTGATTTGGGTGAAATTATGGCCGGTTTTGCTGGACCTCTTGGTGGTATGGCTATTGGGTTTGGTTCATCTTTATTTGGTGTTGCAGTTGCTATTATATTAAATTTTATGCAATATATTCTATCAAGAAATCAGGCTAATTTTATTGAAGATATTGAGGATTGGTTAAAAGGTAAACTGATAGAATCTCAGTCTTCAGAAGTGATTTCACAAATAAATAGTACATTGTATGGCGATAGAGGTGAGGTGCAAAATGGTACACAATCATCAACAGCACCGGCTATTGGAGGAGCATCTCAAGGGATGGGTGGATTTATAGATACTTTTGCAAGTAAAATGGGTGAGTTTTCTGAGCAAATGGAAAAATATAATCAATCAAATGAAAATATTTATGAAATAATATCTAATAATTTAAAAGAAAATTCTGAAAAAAATAAAGAAGAAATGGTATTTTTAGAAGGAATGTCAAATTCTTTAAAAGAATTAAATGTAAATCAATTTTCAAACACTGCTCTAATTGAAGAATCGGTAAATGGGGTATCAACGGTTGCTATTGGTAAACATAAAACTATTAAACATCTTTTGACAGCACAGGAAGAAAATAATAAACTTTTAAATAAACTAATAGATACAATAGAACTAAATAGTAAAAAGTAAGTAGAAAAAAATAAAATGGGAATAAAATGTGAAGAAGAATTTAATCCTTGGCCATCTTTTGTTGATATATTTTCTTCTGTAATTTTGGTATTACTTTTATTTTTATTGATAACCATTGTAAATATTGGTTATTATGCACAGTTTAAACATAAGGTTTCATATACTGGTTCTGTATCTAGTGATGAGTTGATTTTAAGCGAGAAACCAGAAGAGAATAAGCAAGAAGAAACAAGGGATATACCAAGAAAGATTATTGATCCAGTGCCAGTACCATCTAATCCTAAAAAGATTATAGAAGAATTAAAAAAACAAATTGTTATATTGCAGAAAAAAGTTTTAACATCACAAACAAAATTTATTGCTAAAACAGAAGTTGAAGATGCAAATGATACAGGAGAAATTGAAGCTACTGGCTATGATATTACTTCTGATAAGGTTGATGAAAAATCTAAACAAAAAATTATAGAAAGTGAAGATTATTATATTATTTCTTTTGCAAAAGATGAAGTTTTTGTTGAAACCTCTATTAGAAAAAAACTAAAAGAATTTATAAAAAAGGCAAAAAAGAGATATCCTAATCATAAAGTTTATATATTAGCAGTTGATAGGAAAAATCCAGTTAGCGCAACTGTAGCAAAACAAGTATCTCTAGGAAGAACTTTGGCTATAAGAAATTTCATAAGAAAGCTTAGGTATGATAAAAAAGATGTTAGAGTTGATTTGGTCGGAAAAGTAAAAATAGATCAAGAAGTTGATTATGAAAATGGATATCTTGTTATAAAGATAAAAAAGAAATAAGGACAAAAAGTAGATGAAGATAATTTTTTATTTTTTTATTTTTTTATTGATGGTTGATGTGCCATTGTATTCAGCTGCAATAAAAGCCAAGAAAATAGCTATTCCTGCCCCAGAACTTACTTATAAAAAGCAAGGCGAAATAGGAATGGCAAATTCCGCAAAAGAAGATGTGGCAGCACAGGCTATGATGACTGGCGGTAAGTATGCTGATTCAAATGATTTTAATAACGACACTGTTAAATATCAAAAAATTTCATTAAAAGATGTAATTCTTGAAGCAATTTCTTGTAGTAATTTAGCAAAAGCATCAAGAGAGCAAGTTAAACAATCAAAAATTAAATTAGAAGATGCATATTCTGCTTATTATCCTAAAATTGATTTTACTTATAATGATGCGAAAAAGAAAGAAACGCCAGGAGATACAGTAGAAGGAATAAAAAATAAAGATAAGCGATATAGGGACACTTCACGAATAATAGAATATTCTCAAAATTTATATTCTGGAGGAGCTACTACAAATAAAATAAAAAGTTTAAAAGAAGACTATAAAAATGCTAAAAATAAATATAAAATAGTTGTAGCTCTTGAGATGCAAAAGGCCATAAAAGCATATTTTGGTGTAGTTTTTAATAATAAATCAGTTTTGGCAAATGAAAAAAATATGAAAAAATTGAATAAAGTATTAGAAATTGTAACTGCTAAATATGATGCAGGAGCGGTGTCTTTGGGTGACATAAGCTCTATTAAGGCAAGTGTTGCAAATTCTCAAACAAAACTTATAAAAGTACAATCTAAATTTTCAGAAGCACTTAAATATTATGAATATGTTGCTGGAAAACACCTTGAAAAAACACTTCCTTTTGAAGATTCTTTTAATACAAAAGTTGATACTTTTGAAAAATTGTATAAAAAAGCACTTGAAGACAATATGAATCTTATTAATTATAAGTTTGATATTCAAGCAAGTAAATTTAAAATTAAGAGTTACAAAGGTGCTTTTAGACCGAAAATTGATTTTGAAATGTCTTCGGAAGATATTCTTGATGCTGAGGTTTTTGAAGAAAGTACGAATACATATTTGACAAAGTTTAAAGTCTCATACAATTTATATAACGGTGGACAAGATGAAAAAAAAATCTTAACTGAATATAGTAAAATTAGAGAAGCAAATTATAAAAAAAGTGAAGAAATAAAAAAATTAAAATATGATTTATCTAGAACATTTTCTTCGGTACAAATACTTAAAGGAGCTATTGATAGTAAAGAACTTGAAATTGAAGCAACAAATGAAATGGTTGATGCCTATTGGGAGGGTTTTAAGCTAGGAGAGCAAGATTTAAGCGTACTTTTGCAAGCACAAAGACAATTAAATGAAGCAGAATTAGAATTTATCAAACTTAAAGAAAATAATTTAAACGATTTCTTTAAAATTCTAGAAAGTACAAATTCTTTAGTAAACTTTTTTGAAATAGATATAGATGCTGATAACTTTGTTGATTTTGCTGGTAGTAAATATAATAATTTTGATATTAAAAATGGTTTAGATTTAAAATCTCTTTCTTCCAAGAATATTGCTTCTACAGAAACAAATGCAACAGAAAAAATAGATATTCCTATAGAATTAAAGATGAATGAATATTTGGGTGAGAATAATGACACTATAGTAAAAAAAATAGATGACTTAAATATTACAAATGAATTAAACACAACTATTGAAATAACTGAAGATATAAAAACAGAAAACAATGTTTCAAGTATTGATAGCAATATAACAGACCAGAATGCAACCATACCGAATAAAGAAATAGTTGTAAAAAAACTACCAAAAAAGAAAGTTAAAAAATTTAAAACTGATACAAAATTTAAAAAGAAGTTTTTAAATGCCCCTGAAGATTTTTATTCTATAAATATTGTTTCTTTCTCTGCAATCAAATATGCTCAAGCACTTCTTCAAAAAGAAAAAATAGCTAAAAATTCATTTGTTTTCAAATATGGTAAAAACAAAGAATGGGTAAAAGTAATGTATGGTGTGTATGAATTATATGATGATGCTTCAATTGCTTTAGACGAGATTAAAAATATTAAGAAAAAATATTCTCCAGTAGTAGAAAAAATAAAAGCAAAACAAAGACTTTATTACAGATATAATGATTATGAAAATTTATTTGTAGATAATAAAAAGTATGTAAAAAAAGAACCGATTAAAGTTGTTAAGAGAATAAAAATCAACGAAAAAGAACCTATCAAAAAAGATTTAGTAGTTGATAAAAAAAATGATAAAATTATAGTTTCTAATGAGATAAAAAAAGATAAGGTGTCATCTAATGAAAATATAGAAGAAAAGCTAATTTTAGATGATGCAAAAACTGAAGTAATAAAAGAAACTAAGAAAGTTGTAAAAAAAGAAGTTATAGATAGTAACAAAACTAAAATAGATATTAAAAAACCTATAGAAGTGGTAAAAAATAAAATTGAAAAGAAAAAAGCAAATACCTTAAAAAAAGTTGCAAAAAAAGAAATTAAAAAAAGTAAATTTGACAAGATGTCAAAATCTGTAAAAAATGCGCCAGATTCATTTTATACAATTGTTTTAACAACAATTGATAAAAATAGAGCTAAATGGTTTGTAGATAGATATAGTGTAGAAAAAAATTACGGTATTCTTCCTGTTGGTAAACATAAGGTTAGTATATTGCATGGAATGTATAAAACAAGAGATGAGGCCATTGAAGCTTCTAGTGAGATACATCCAACTTTAAACAAGCAAAATCCACCAATTAGGCAGATTGTAGATATTAGAAAAAAAGAAGTTAAAAAAGAACAGAAAAAAAATCTTAAAAAAGAAGTTAGAAAAGAGCAGAAAAAAATTCTTAAAAAAGAAGTTAAAATAACAAATATAAATTCTATTTCAGATGAAAATATAAAAAATAGCAATTTTAAGGAAGTGTTGGATAAAGCGCCAAATACGCACTATACGATTGTTTTAACAATTATTAAAAAAACTAGAGTAGAATGGTTTCTCAGAAGATATTCAGTTGATGGAGATTATGTTCTATCTGATTTTGGAAAAGATAAGGTGAAAATTTTGTATGGAGTATTTAAAACAAAAGAGGATGCGATTGCTATACGAGAAACTATACATCCTTATTTAAATAAATTAAATCCACCAATAAAAGAAATTAAGGATATCAGATGATTTGTACTTTTTTAAATATAAAGGCTGTTTTATGAATTTAATTAAAAATCTATTTTTTGTTGCAATTTCTTTTATTGTTATTGTTTCTAGTGTTTTATATTTATATCTTGCAAATGCAAAAAAAGATATTGATTTAAAAGTAAAAAGCAGAAATAATATAGTTTTAAAATATTTAAAAGAAAATATGTCCGATCCTGTTTTGCAAAGTGATTTTGCAAAAATAAATTCAATATTTGATTATATTATAAAAGAAAAAAATACTAAAAAAGTAGAATTAGAGTATAAAAAATATGTTTTTACAAAAAATATGCTTTTGCAAAAATCTGATAATATAGACGATGATTCTTGGCTAATAGGCGATGTTACTACAGATATACGATTTGGTGAAATAAGTGAGCTTAACGATGGTATTTATGAATTTGTCCATGATAAAAATTTTGATTTTGATGAGTTGCTGAATATAAAATTTCAATCTATGAAAGCAAGACAAGTACAAAATTCTGTATCTAAAATTAAATTTTACAAACAAATAAGTATGATGTCAAATGAAAAAGAAAATGATGTTTTGCCAGATTGGTTTTTAGATATGACATATATAAAAACAGGCGTAATAGATGTTTCAATTTGGGCAGAAAAAGAAAATTTGGGGATAGTTGGTTTTGAAATAGATAACTATGAAATATATGTTGAAGAATTTTTATTTTTTAAACAACTAGTTGTTTATTCTATTATTGCTTTTTTTATTGTTCTAATAATTGCTTTTTTAGTCATAAGATTTTTTGATAGGCGCAATGTTTTAAAGTCATTAATGGATATGGCAAAATTTTCAGAACATATCGTAAATAATAAATTTATGAGAATTGATGAAAAAAAGATAAAAATAAAAGAAGCCAAACTTTTAGCAACTTCACTTAACAAAGTATCAGTAAAGATTGCATCACTAACAAATGAGTTAAATGTAAGTAAAGACTTAATTGAACAAAAAAGTGATGTTGATGATTTAACTCAACTTCCAAATCAGAAAGCTTTTGAATTTGATATGAAAAAAATGTTTGTTTCTGGTTCAAAAGGATATATTCTTATTTTAAAAATTGATAATCTAAAGAGTATGGTAGAAAAAATAGGTGCTTCAAAAGCTGATGAACTAATAAGAGATTTTGCGAGTACGATAAATAATATGGTTTTAAAAATAAATAAAACAAATATTGCAATCTATAGATTTTATGGTTCAGAATTTGCAATAATTGCAAAAAAAACTGATGGAGAAGAAATTAGAAAAATTTCACAAAAAATATTAAATAGCTTAAAAGATTTACCTGAAAAATTTAATATTGATGATAATTTGATACATATTGGGGCAACTCCTTTTGATCCTCATGGAACAGTAGAATCAATTTTAAATATGGCAAATGTAGCTTACGATAAAGCTGTAAAAGATTCTCCAAATTCTTACTGTATTGTTAGTGAAAAATATATAGAAAAAAAGAAAGAAAAATTAGAAAAATTTGTTTTGGATATTATAAATAATAAAAAAGTTAATGTTAAATATTTAAATGACACATATTTGCTTGATAATCCTGATGAAATAATAATGCAAGAGGCTGTTCCTAATTTAGTAAATGACAATAAAGAAGAGATTGCAATAGGAGTTTTTATAACAATTGCTAAGGAAAATAATCTTGATTTAGAGTTTGACAAGTTAATAATTCTTTCTGCTATTAATCATATAAAAGATAAGAAAATAAAACATAAAATAGCTGTTAATCTTGCAATAGAAAGTATAGCAAAAGAAGATTTTATGCAATGGCTAAAAGCAGAGTTGTTGCAAAACAAAGAGATTGCTGATAAAATTGTGTTTAGTATTACTTCTTTTAGTGCATCACAAAATAAAGATTTATTCAATTCTTTCGTTAATTATATACATAAGGTTGGAGCAAAAATTATATTAAAAAGATACAGTAATGATGAAATTTCAATTGAAGAGTTGGAAAATATAGACCTTGATTATATAAGAGTCGGCAAGGATTATACTTTAGATATAAATCAAGATTCAGAAAAAAGACAAATGATAAGAAATTTGTCAATTTTTGGAAATATTAATGATGTGCATATAATGGGCGATGAAATTAAATTTGAAAAAGACTATGAAACAGTTAAAAAATTTGGCTTTTATGCTACTAGTAGGTAGGAGAAATTTGTGTACAAAAATATTGTAATTTTAGTTATATTTTTATTTTTTTCTGGATGTGCAAATAGGTTTGTAAATTCTAATACTGACATAGAGAAAGAACAGGTTTCTTCAAGACATTACGATAATATTTCAAAAGATGATATATTAAATAATATAAAAAAAATTTTCTATATTACTGACAGTAAATTTGTTGTTGATTCTTATAGAAGTAAAGTTATTTCAACAAGAGTAAACCAATATTATAGAATTTTGGATTCAATATTAATCATTGATATTTGGGAAGTAAGTGTAACGCAAGATAAAAATGGTGCAATAGTAACATTACGAGCCACAAGACAATATGGAGAAGACGAAGAAAATAAACAAACACTATCAAGCAAAGAACATAATATTTTTTGGGAAAGGTTTGAATTTTTATTGGGATTAACAAATAGTTGGAAAACTTGTTTTAGCAATGATATTTTGTGTGGTTTTAGTCGAGGTGATAATATTTTAAAATCTGATATAAAAAAGTTTAAAGAAAAAACTTTTAAAAAGAAAAAAAACAAAAAAAATATAAAAAATATAATATCAAAAAAGAAAAATGATTTAAAAGTAATTCAAAAAGTAGATAAAAGTATAAACGATACAAATGCATCAAAAAATAAAAAAATAATATCAGAAGCATTTGATTTTTCAAATGATATAAATATAACAAAAAATGAAAAGATAGATGAAACTGTTTTTGAGTTTGGTGATAATAATAATTCTTTACAAATAGAAAAGTAGAATTATGAAAAAATTATTTTTAATTATTTTTTTAAGTACACTTTTGCTTTCAAGTGTTGCAAATAAAAGTTTTAAAAGTGCAGTAAAGGATGTTGTTCAAAATAAATATAAAATAGCATTTAATAAATTTCATGATTTAGCAAAAGATGGCAATGTAATAGCACAATATAATGTTGGATTAATGTATTATAAAGGGCTAGGAACAAAGGTCGATAAAAAATTATCATATTATTGGTATAAAAAATCAGCAGTAGGTGGTAATAAAAAAGCACAAAATAATCTAGGCTCAATGTATGAGAAAGGTGAGGGCGAGCAAAAAGTAGATTTAAGAAAAGCAACTTATTGGTATAGAAAATCAGCAAAACAAAATTATGCATTGGCTCAATTAAATCTTGGAATGCATTATGATGGAGATTTAAAAGAAAAAAATTCTAAAGAGGCATTTCAGTGGTATTTAAAAGCTGCTAATCAAAATGTAGTTATTGCACAAAATAATTTAGCTCATATGTATTTTTTTGGTAGAGGAACAACTAAAGATTTAAAAAAAGCTTTGTATTGGTTTAAGAGAACAGCACAAGTTGGAAATGAAATCGGACAATTTAATCTAGCACTTATGTATTATTCTGGAGATGGAATACCTGAAAAAGATTATGAAAAAGCAGCATATTGGATGAATAAATCTGCAATTTCAGGATTTGATGAGGCTCAAATGAAAATGGCTGATTTTTATAGGGTTGGAAATATTATAGACCAAAACTTTAAAGAGGCATTTTTTTTATATCGTAAATTAGCTATTAAAAACAATGCGAAAGCACAATATTATACAGGATATTTTTACTACAATGCAATGGGAGTAAAAAAAGATATTAAAAAAGCAAAATACTGGATGAAAAAAGCTAGTGAAAATAAATATAAAAAAGCAAAAGAATTTTTAAAGAATGTTAGGTAAAAATAGTTTTGTATACATAATTTTTTTATTATGCTTATTAAAACAAAATATAGTTGCTTCTTATGCTACGGATAAAAAAATTATAAAGTCTATTTCTAATATTTGTAAAGTATATGCAAAAATTAAACCAAAAGAAGATTGTTCTGAGATAAGCAGTAAAATGGTAAAAAAATTTAAAAATAAACTTGATATGAGCAATAAAGATATTAAAGATTTATGTGAAGCTTGGTGCGAATCAACTCGTGCAACAGAAGAATTATATAGAAAATGATTTTTTTTAGTAAATTTTTAAGAATAATATTTTATTGTTTATTATTTTGTATATCCATAAATGCAAAAGAGGTAAAAACGGTTTATACAGTATCAAATGTTGAAAATTCAGCAGTTAATGTATATATTGTAAATAAAAATTTATTTGATATAACTTTAAAATATAATCCAAAATACTCAAAGCTTTTATCAAAAGATTTTTTTCCGATAATAAAAAGTTTTAAAGCCAAAAGTAAAACAAAAATTGCAAAATTTTTAATCTTAGATAAAAAGTTTACTTTATCAAATAAGTATAAATGGTCACTAGGGAATAAAAACTCAAAACACAATAATAAGTATCTGTATAGACTTCCATACGCCCTAAGAACTTCACAGCAAGTTACGCAAGGGTTTAATGGTAAGTTTTCACATTTTGGTAATTCAAAGTATGCTGTTGATTTTGGCTTAAAAATTGGTACTTCTGTATATGCTGCAAGAGGTGGAATTGTAGTTATGACACAAGACAATGGTAATAAAAATGGACAAAGTAAAAAATTTGCAAAATATGGAAATTTTATTACTATTAAGCATAATGATGGAACATATGGAAAATATAATCATTTTAAATATAAAAAAGTATTTGTAAAAGTTGGTCAAAAAGTAAAAAGAGGAGATAAAATAGGCCTTGGTGGGAATACTGGTTTTACAAGTGGACCTCATTTACATTTTGTTGTTTTTAAAGGAAAAAGCAGTAACAGCAGAACATCTATACCTGTTAAATTTATAACAAAAACAGGTATAATCACTAAGCCAATAAGAAAAAAATTTTATACAGCAGTAAAATAGAGAATAGTTTCTAGTATTTTGATTTAGTTTTATTCCTCATCTAGCATTCTATCTTGTATCTTCTCAATCGCTTTTTTTAATGGAGATGTGCTTATGCCAAATTCTTCTGCTTTTTTAACAGCTTTTTCACAATTTTCATCACTTAATGGATCTAAAACATTACACGCAATTTTTATTACATGTAATATTTGAGCTTCTTTTTTATATTCTTCTGGACAATTTTTTATATTATCTACAAATTCAATTGTATTGATAAGTTTATCACTTAATTTCCAGTGTTTAAAAATAGCAGCAGTAATTTCTGAAGTTGTTGTATTAAAAAATTTTCTTTCTACTAAAGACATATCTTCACCATTTCTAAGTGCTGTTAAAAATTTTTCACTCTTTTTTTCTTCTTGTGCCAAATCAGAAATAATAAACTTACCAGTTTCTTGTAAAAATACAGGCAATAAAAGCTCTTCTTTTAAATTAAAATCAACTCTAGAAAGCCAAAGAGAGATAAGATTTGAAGCCATATTTGAAATTCTCATAAAATCATCACTATGAAGATCGTATGCCTTTAAATCTGTATCAAGAGAATTTTTAATTGCACTACCAAAAGCGATGGAAAGTGTAAAGTTAACTCCTAGTAAACCTAATGCTCTGCTTAGAGTTTCTATACTACTATTAAAACCAAACATTGCAGAATTTGATACTTTTAATAAAGTAGAAATTATCAGCGGGTCTTTCTCGATTATTTTTAATAATACTTCAGGTTCTTTTTCTTTTGATTTTTTAAACTTTTCTAATTCAATGATTGTTTCTGGCAAAGGTGGTAAAGAATCTATTCTATTTGCTAGTGTTGTGCTCATGATTTTGTATCCTAACGGTTAAAATTTTTATATAATTATATGATTCATACTACAATAATTTTGCTTCTTACTGTCTTAATGAGGCTAGTAAAAGCAAGCCTAAAAAAAACACTAAACATCCGCCAAGCATTTCTAAAATGTAACTTTTATTTTTTAAAAAATTTCCAGCTTTTTTATTTAAGGCAATTGAAAATATTCCAGCAAAAGAAATAGTTAGCCCCATTCCAATACTCATAGCAATAGCTGCTAGTATTCCTAGTATAAATTGCTTTAAAATAATACAGAATAAAACTATAGTCATAACGCCAGGGCAAGGAACAACTCCAGCACTAAAAGCTACCATAAAAGCACTTTTTTTCGATTTTTCGATTTTCTTTTCTTTTTGTTTACGATTTTTATAGGCTTCATAGATTAAATATAATCCTACAATTATAATCATAAAAGCACTTATTTGCATAGCAATTTGTGAAAAATCATTAAAGTTTTTTCTAAACATAGTTTTGAGTATAAAAAATATACCAAATGTAAAAATAAGTGCAGAAACAGAATGTATGATTGAAATCATATAGCCCATCTTAAAAGCTTTTTTATAGTTACTTTTGTTTGATGTGAAATAAAGTGCAACTAAAGCTTTTCCATGTCCAGGACCAGCAGCGTGAACCAATCCATAAAAAAAAGCAATTCCTAAAATAAACAATGAGGTACTTAGACTATTTTCATCATTTAAACTTCTAATTGCTGTTGAAATGTAGTTGTTTAGTTGATATTGCCATAAAACTAATTGTTTTAAAAGTTGATTATAAAATTCCATTATTTTACCTGCGTGTTAATAAGCTCTAGTTTGTATCCAAAATAAAAATCATTATCAAGTTCACTCACTTTTGCCTTTGCTCCAACAACTTTTACAAATTCTTTTTTTAAAATCATAGCAACAAAAAAATCTGTATCACCAAAATTAAATTTTGTATCTTTTGAATTATATATTTTTTCAACATCAAAAGAATAGCAGATTTTATTGTTTTCAATAGTTGCTTTAAAATTTTTAGTTTTTGGGAATTTTTGTACTTTATTTTTTATCTGTATATCGGTATAAAAATTATAGTCTTTTAGTTGAGTAAAATAGTTGTTATAAATAAAAGTATTTTCTTTTTTGCTTATTTTCCCATCTCCATTTTGATCAAATTCCATTATTAGCATTGATGATGTCATTTCATCTATTTTCCATTTAAAATGAATTTCTATAATTTTATTATCTTTTACTTTTATATTTGGATAAACTTCAATAAAAGTATGTGGATGAGCAAATAAAAAATTAAAAAATAAACAAAATAAAGAAAAGTTTTTAATCTTGACAATCCTTGCAAATTCCATATAAATACATTGTATGGTTTAAAAGTTTAAATCCATTTTCTTTGGCAATTTTTTCTTGTTTTTTTTCTATTTGATCATCTAAAAATTCTATAATTTTATTGCATTTTACACATATTAAATGATCATGGTGTTTTTTTGTATTTGATTCAAATTTTTTACCATCTTTATTTAAAGCTATTGATGATATTAAATTAGATTCTTCTAAAAAAGCCAAAGCCCTATAAACAGTAGCTATTCCTATTTTTTCATTTGGGTGATTTTTGCTTATATTATTATAAAGTTCTTCTGCATTAAGATGTTTGTTGCTATTTAAAATAGTTTCAAAAATAATCTCTCTTTGTTTTGTGTATTTTAAACCTTTTTCTTTAATGATTTGTTTTAATTTATCTATAACTTGTGAATTATCATACATTTTGTCGCCTCTTATTTTTTATATTCTATTGTAGCATATTTTTTTTAAATTTTCTTGATACTTATTATCAATATAAATAAGAATTGCGACCAATGCCAATATATCCACAGTTATTAAGATTATAATTTATTTAAGTGAAAATTTAAACATTTTCTCCATTTTAATAGCTTCATCTCTTCCGTAAACAATAACATCTTTATCCACTTTTATTTCATTAGAATCAATTTTATTTGGGTAATCAACAAAATTTAATATATGTTTCATTGCATTAATTCTAGCTTTCTTTTTATTATCACTTTTGATAATCGTCCAAGGAGCAGTTTCTGTATGTGTTGAGCTTAGCATCATAAATTTTGCTAACGAATATTCATTCCATAATTTTTGAGATTCTTTATCAACTGGAGATAGCTTGTATTGTTTTAATGGATCTGTTTCTCTCTTTTTAAATCGTTTATTTTGTTGATCTTTGGAAACAGAGAAATAAAATTTAAATATTTGAATATTTTCATCTACTATCATATCTTCAAATTCTGGAACATCTTTTAGAAATTTATGATGTTGTCTTTCTGTACAAAATCCCATAACTGGCTCTACCATTGATCTGTTGTACCAACTTCTATCAAACAAAACTATTTCACCTGCGCTTGGAAGATGCTGTACATATCTTTGAAAATACCATTGTGTTCTTTCTATATCACTTGGTTTTTCCAAAGCTACTATTCTTGCACCTCTTGGATTTAAGTGTTCGGTAATTCTTTTAATGGTTCCACCTTTTCCAGCGGCATCTCGACCTTCAAAAATCATTAAAATTTTAAGACCTTTGTCTTTAACATGATTTTGAAACTTTAGAAGTTCTACTTGTAGTTTTGATAACTCTTTTTCATATTCTAGGGTTTCTTTTTTTACCCAAACTTGAATTTTGTCTTTTTTATTTTTCATAATATAATTTTCCTTTTTTTTATTTTAGTCTATAAATTTACCGCTTTTTATTCTTTGTGCATCCATATTTTCAACTTCTCTTGCACCTGATATAATTATTTTTGAATCAAGATTATAATCAAGATTTTTATCTCGTCCTTCATAATTTACAGAATTTAAGATTGTTTTTAAAGCTTCAAGTCTTGCTTTGTGTTTATCATCAGACCTTACTACCGTCCAAGGAGCATTATGAGAATGTGTTTGATTTATCATATCATATTTAGTATTTGTAAAGTCATCCCATCTTTCTTGTGCTTGCATATCAATTTCGCTTAATTTCCATTGTCTTAAAGGGTCGCTTTTTCTTCTCTTAAATCTTTTTGCTTGTTCCTCTTTTGTAACACTAAAATATAATTTTACTATAATAGTGCCTTGTCTTGTTAAATCTTTTTCAAAACCTTTTACCCCTTTCATAAAATCATCATATTCTTTTTTTGTACAAAAATCAAAAACATATTCTACCATGGCTCTGTTGTACCAACTTCTATCAAATAGAACCATCTCTCCTCCTCTTGGAAAATGTTGGATATATTTTTGATAAAACCATTGTGTTTTTTGTTCTTGTGTTGGTTTTCCAAGTGCTACAACTCTATAATGCTTTTCATTCATATATCTTGCAACCCTCCTGATAGTTCCTCCTTTACCCGCAGCATCACGACCTTCAAAAAGTATTATCATCTTCTTATCTGTTTTCTCAAGATGATTTTGAAGTTTTATAAGTTCTGCCTGATAGGGTTTAAGTTCTTTTTCTTTCTGTATTTTTTGCTTAGCTTTACTATTTGTTTTTTTATTTAATTTTGTTTTTTTAAAAACACTTATTAATTCATCAATTGAAACTTGATTTCCATCTATTTCAAAAATATTTTCTTTTTCTATATTTTGCATTTTAATATCTCCTAATTTTTTATGCGCTAAGTTTTTCTAAGATATCTTCACCAGTTTTTATCTGAATATTTATAATTTTAAGCTCATCTTTTAAGTTATCTTTATCATCAGAATTTTTAATTTCATCTTTTTTCTTCTTTAGTTGCTTTAGAAGCTTTTCTAAAGATTTTTTTTTATTAGATTTTTTAAATTCACCTAATCCTAAAGATTCTTTTACATCATTAATAAATTTTTTTACACTCATCGTTTTTATCCTTGTTATATTAAAATTATAAATCCTATTTAGTTTTCAGCATATTATAGAACAATACCTCTTATCATAAAATAAACTGCAGCAGATAGCACAGCTGCAGCTGGAACAGTAATTATCCAAGCGGCTGCAATTTTTTTCGCTGCATCTCTTTTAACATATTGAACTTTTTCAGCATTTTTCAGCATTTTTTTCGCTTTTTTCATTTTTGCTTCTTCTTCATCTATTAATTTATATAAATTAACAATTCTTATATAATTTTCTTTATTTTTCTTTTCTTTTGCTTCTAAAGTT
>JAOZVJ010000116.1 GCA_029938215.1 Arcobacteraceae bacterium
TTCTTATGATTTTTGAAGGTCGTGATGCTGCTGGAAAAGGTGGTACTATAAAAAGAATAACAGAACACCTAAATCCAAGGGGTGCAAGAGTTGTTGCTCTTGAAAAACCAAGTGATACTGAAAAAACACAATGGTATTTTCAAAGATATGTTCAACATTTACCAAGTGCTGGTGAAATAGTCCTTTTTGATAGATCTTGGTACAACAGAGGTGGAGTTGAACCAGTAATGAATTTTTGTACTCCAGAAGAACACCATGAGTTTTTAAGGGAAGTTCCACAATTTGAAGATATGATTGCAAAATCTGGGATTATACTTCTAAAATTTTATTTTTCTGTTTCAAAAAATGAACAAAAGAAAAGATTTGCAAAAAGAAAAACAGATCCTCTTAAACAATATAAATTAAGTCCTGTAGATAAAGAATCTCAAATGTTATGGGACAAATACACTATTGCAAAATTTTCTATGCTAATGGCATCCAATACAGAAACTGCCCCATGGACAATAGTAAGAAGTGATAATAAGAAAAAAGCTAGACTTAACTGTATAAGACATATTATAAATAAAGCTAATTACCCAGATCAATTATCACGGAAAAATACAAAAGAAAATTCTGACATAATCATCAGTGGGTCAAGAGAAATCGAAGTTATGGAAGCGCAACATGCTTTTGCAAAGGTTTTATAAATGAATCTAAGAGATTTTAATGCTACAACACACAAAGGTTTATTTGTTTCAAAAAATTCACATCCTAATTTTGGAAAAAAATATATTACAAGATTTCAACTAAATAAAAAAAGATATGTAAAAGTTTTAGGGTATGAAAAAATTGATAAAATTAATTTATCTAAAGCTTATAAATTAATGGAAGATTATAAACTCAACATTTTAAATTCTGGAAAATCAAAAAAAATAACAAAAAAGACTCAAATAATAGAAAAGCCTGTAAAAAAAGAAGATGATAGTTCAAAAAGTATTCTAAAAGAAAATAATTTTATGAAAACACTTCTTGGAGATTATCATTCTATTGATCCTGTAGTTCTGCAAGAGGGAATTAAAAAAACATATGATTTGGAAGAAATGAAACCTTATCAAATAGAACTTATTAAAATGCAAAATTATCTTGAAAAAAGCAATAAAAAAATGATAATTCTTTTTGAAGGTAGAGATGCCTCGGGTAAAGGTGGAGCAATTAGACGAATCACAAGATATATGAACGGTAGACATTATAGAGTTGTAGCACTTGGAAAACCAACGGAAACACAAAAACATCAATGGTTTTTCCAAAAATATATTGAACATTTTCCAACAGGTGGAGAAGTAGTTCTGTTTGATAGAAGTTGGTACAATCGTGCAATGGTAGAACCTATATTTGGATTTTGCACAAAAGAACAGCATGAAATTTTTATGGAAGATGTTGTAAATTTTGAAAATGATTTAGTAAGACAAGATATTGTTCTTATTAAATTATATTTTTCTGTTTCAAAAAGTGAACAATTAGCAAGATTTGAAAGCAGAAGAACAAGCCCTTTAAAACAATGGAAATTAAGCGAAGTTGATCTTCAGGCACAGGAACTATGGAGTAAGTTTAGTGAAAAAAAATATGAAATGCTAAAAAGAACAAGTGCAAGAAATGCTCCTTGGAACATAGTAAGAAGTGACGACAAACATAAGGCAAGAATGGAAGCAGTTAAAATTATTTTAAACAGTGTTGATTATGATGATAGAAATTATGCTCTAAATTTTGCTGCTGATGACAAAATAAATATTTCAATACAAAATGAATTATCAAGAATGAGAAAAAAGAACGACTACTAAGTAATTTTAAGACTTTTAAAGTTTAGAAAAATCTATTTTTATTTCATCTATTTGAGATGAATTTAGATTTTCTTTTGCATAATCTAAATGTAACTTATCTTCAAAAAATAATCTTACTAAATCTTTATCTAAAATATTATCTTTAATCATAAAAGAAAAAATTCTAGCTATTTGGTTTAAAGTATTTGGCTCGCGATAAGGTCTATCTTGCGCACTTAATGCTTCAAATATATCTGCTATTACTAATATTTTTTCTTGGAGTGTCATTTCTAAATTTTTTAATTCTTTTGCACAATACCCACCTCCATTTATTGCTTTATGATGTGAACCTGCAATTCTAGGAATATTTATAAATTTCTTTGGAAAAGGTAGCTCTTTTAGCATTTTATAAGTAACTGAGGCATGATTATTAATTATTTCTCTTTCCTCTTTGGTTAAAGTTCCTTTTGGTATTAATAAATTATCCAATTCATTTTTAGAAAAAAGCTTTTCTTCTTTATTATTAACAATAATACTATTATCAAGTGCGATTTTATTTAATCTTTGAATATATTCTTCACTCATAAATACTTCTGCTTTGTTTATCTCACGAATAAATAATATATCATCTTCAATTTCTTTATATTTTTTATCTTTTGCTGTAGCACTAATTTCGCCTTTTAAAAATAATATCTCTATATCTCTTTTAAGTATTTCAAATTTAGATTCTATTACATTTATTCTGTCATATATTGTTTCAAGCTTTGTTGCTTTATCAACTATATATTCAGGAGTTGTAATTTTCCCAATATCATGAAGCCAAGCAGCCAATCGAATCTCTTCAAGCTCGTCATTTGTAAAAGAAGTATTTTTATATGTAGTTTTATTTTTATTTATACCATTAGCAATGATTTCAGACAATATTGCTACATTATTAACATGTTTTGCTGTATATTTTGATTTTTCACTCAAAGCAGAACCAATAGATTTAACCAATGCATATAATAATTTTTCCAAATCTATTACTAGCTGATTATTTTCAAGTATCATGGTTGCTAATGATGCCATTGAAGCAATAATAGATTCATCATCCTTATTAAAAGATATTATTTTATTGTTTTTATCAATTTTATTGACTAACTGAATTACTCCAAAAAGTTCATTATTTCTATTTTTCATTGGAATTACAAGCATAGATGTTGTTTTATAATTATTGTTAGTATCAAAAAATTTTGCACCACTAAAATCAAAAGTAGTTGAGCGATACACATCATTGATATTTATAAGCTTATCTTCAGCCGCACAAACAACAGCTACATTTTTTTTATTTACTGTTTTGTCCTCATTATACATTTTTAATGCAGGCCAAGATATTTGATTTTTGGTTTCGCTATGATGTATATTTAATGAAGCATTAAAAACGATTTTAAACTCTAATGTTTTACCTACAGAATCAAACAAATATAGCGTTCCACCATCACTATTTGATAAATCTTTTGCTCCCATTAAAATTATTTCTAACAATTTGTTATGATCTTTTTCATTTGTAATTTGATAACCTATATCTATAAGTTCTTGATTTGCATTCATTAGATAATTTAGTTTATCTTCTTTTAAATTTTCTTTCTTTTTTTCTTTTATGATTTTTGATATAATATTCATAAGCACATTAATGGAACTTGGTTTTAATAAATATCCTTTTACATTTAAGTCTATTGCTTCTTGATAATATCTTGACTTATTGTATGCTGTTGTTATAATTGATGGGATTTTTTTATCTATTTTTTCAATTTCTTTTAACATATCAAATCCATTTAAAAATGGCATTTCTATGTCAGTTATAATTAAATCAATATAATTTTCATTAAACTTCAATAGTCCTTCTTGACCATTTTTAGCATAAACTATTTTGTCAAAAAAATTTTTCAATACTAAAATCGTCTGTTTTGCAACTATTTCATCATCTTCAACATATAAAAGTACTAAATTTTTAGCGTTCTTTTGAAGTTTTTTTATTGATTTTTTTTTCATTTTCAACTCCAACATTTTCATGTTAATTATTAATAAATCTTATCTAAACAAAACTTAAACGCTAAATTATATGATATTTACACAAAAGATAAATTAAAATTTTAATCTAAAATAAATACACTATTTCTGAATTTTTTTATAGTAATTTTTAAGTTTATTAACAATAAGCAATTTTTAGATATAATCCAAAAAAATAAGATAAAAAATTTATGGAGAAATAATGAGAACACATTATTGTACAGATGTTACTGAAAAAAATATTGGTGAAGATGTCACAGTTGCTGGATGGGTTAATAGTAGAAGAGACCATGGCGGTTTAATATTTATTGATTTAAGAGATAAGGGCGGATTAGTTCAGCTTGTATGTGATCCTACAGACAATAAAGAAGCTTGGGAAATAGCCGACAAAGTAAGAGATGAATTTGTTTTAATTGCTCATGGAAAAGTTAGAGCTAGAGGTGAAGGACTTGAAAATCCTAAATTAAAAACTGGAAAAATAGAAATTATTTTAGATAACTTAATCATAGAAAACAAAAGCAAACCTATGCCATTTGAACTTGGCGATGAAAAAGTAAATGAAGAAATTAGACTTAAAAATAGATTTTTAGAACTTAGAACACAAAAGTCATTTGATATTTTTCAA
>JAOZVJ010000039.1 GCA_029938215.1 Arcobacteraceae bacterium
AAACTGGAACTGTAACTATGGATGTTACTAAAGCCGTGAGCGAAGCAAAGGGTGGAAAAGTAGCATATAGAGTTGATAAAAAAGGTAATATTCACGCAGGAATTGGTAAAGCTTCTTTTACAGAAGAACAAATACTTGATAATATAAATACACTTATGTCAGTAATCAATAAACAAAAACCAGCAAGTGCAAAAGGTAGATTTATTACTACTGCTGCATTATCATTAACAATGAGTCCATCTGTAAAAATTGATAGTTCTGAAATGATGGACATAAAATAGTTCTTTAAAGAGCTTTATCTTAAAACTAAAGACAGTAGGTGAGAATCGTAAGAAAGAGTGAATTTCTTCACTCTTTTAGATTCGGAACTGGAGCAAATGTGCTTTAAGCACTTGTGAAAGCAAAGATACGATTAGCATAAAACCTACCGAAGTTGGAAGTTTGGAAGGAGGAAAATAATGACTAAAACACAAAAAAGTGAAATTATTGGTTTTTTAACTGAAGAATTTAAAACATCTGAAGCAATTGTTGTAGCTAACTATAAAGGAAGCTCGCATAAAGCGTTAGAGGGTTTACGAAAATCTGCGCGTGAAGCTGGAACGAAAGTTCAAGTTGCAAAAAATTCACTCGTTGGAATTGCATTAAAAAATGCTGAGTTAGAAAAATTAGAATTAACTGGAACAAATATTTTTATTTGGGCTGAAGACCAAATTTCTGCTTGTAAAGTAGCTGATAAATTTGCATCTGCAAATCAAGATACTTTTGTTATTAAAACTGGTATTATTGATGGTTGTGCTGCTGATGTTGCTAAAATTAGTGCATTTGCTAAATTACCAGGACGAGAAGAGCTTCTTGGAATGCTTGCTGCTACTTGGATGGCACCTGTTGCAAACTTTACTATTGGGCTTGAAGCCTTGAGAGTAAAAAAAGAAGAAGAGGTAGCATAATTAATGCTAAATTTTTAATTTTGAATGTTTAATTAAATATTTAGAATTAATTTTAAAAATAAAATTATAAGAAATAAAAGGAATAAAAAATGGCAATTTCTAAAGAAGATGTATTAGAATATATCTCTGGTCTAAGTGTATTAGAACTTTCAGAGTTAGTAAAAGAATTTGAAGAAAAATTTGGTGTATCTGCACAACCTGTTGCAGTAGCTGGTGGTGCTGGTGCAGGAGCTGCTGAAGCTGCTGAAGAGCAAACAGAATTTAATGTAATTATTACAGAAGCTGGAGCTAAAAAAATCAATGTAATTAAAGCAATTAGAGCGCTTACAGGACTTGGTTTAAAAGAAGCTAAAACTGCTGCAGAAGCACTTCCTTCAACAGTAAAAGAAGGCGTTTCTAAAGAAGATGCCCAAGCTGCAAAAGTTGCACTAGAAGAAGCTGGCGCAACTGTAGAAGTTAAATAATTACATATTATTTGATATTCAAAAGATAAAATCTAATGCTCTGTATTTTTACAGAGCATTAGTCGTTTACGGTAATTTAAACATTTTAACCTATGTGTGTGATTTGATTACATATAGGTTAGAATGTTTTTCTCGCTTTTATTTTCTATAATAAAAGTTTTAAATAGCATAAAAAATTAAAAGAAAGGCTCATATGATAAATTCATTAAAATCTGGAAATAGATTAAGAGTAGATTTTGCAAAAAATCCACAAAAAATAGAAATTCCAAACTTATTACAACTACAACAAAATAGTTATGATAATTTTCTTATGGTCGGAAAAGACGATAGAAGTGTAGCTGGAATAGAAAAAGTTTTTAAAACATCATTCCCAATTCATGATCATCAAAATAGATTTACTTTAGATTATATAGATAGTGAAGTAGGTAAACCAAAATATAATGTAAAAGAAGCAATGGTAAGAGGGCTTACATATTCGATTCCTTTAAGAATAAATATTAGATTAACACTTTGGGATCTGGATGAAAAAACAGGCGAAAAAATTGGTGTAAAAGATATCAAAGAACAATCTTTATACATAAGAGAAATACCTCTTATGACAGATAGAACATCATTTGTTATAAATGGAGTAGAAAGAGTTGTTGTAAATCAACTACACAGATCTCCAGGTGTTATTTTTAAAGAAGAAGAAGCATCAACTGTTGCTAATAAATTAATTTACACAGGTCAAATTATTCCTGATCGTGGTTCATGGTTATACTTTGAATATGATACAAAAGATATTTTATATGTAAGAATTAACAAACGAAGAAAAGTTCCAGTTACTATTATGTTAAGAGCCTTAGATTATAGTAAAGAGGATATTATTAAATTATTTTATCCTATATTAAAGATTAAAATTAAAAACAATAAATTTTTAACTCAATTTAAACCAGAAGAATTTACAGGTCGTGTAGAATATGATTTGATTGATAATAAAGGCAATTTAGTAATTGCTGCTGGGAAAAGACTAACTGAGCGAAAAGCAACAGCTTTGGCTGAAGGTGGCTTAAAACTTGTAGAATATCCTGTTGAATTATTAATGGAAAGACATACCGCAACAAGTATATTTGATCCAGAAAGTGGAGAAATTTTATTTGATGCTTTAACACCTTTAGATGATTTAAAATTAAAAAAATTATTAGATTTAAATTTTGATTCATTTGAAATTGCAAATGATTTAGCAAGTGGAGTTGATGATTCTATTATTAAAGCATTTAAAGCAGATGCTGAATCTATTAAACTTTTAAAACAAACAGAACAACTTGATGATGAAAATGATCTTTGTGCAATTAGAGTATATAAAGTTATGCGACCAGGTGAGCCTGTAACAAAAGAAGCTGCAAGAGAATTTGTTAAAAAATTATTCTTTGATCCTGAAAGATATGATTTAACAAAAGTTGGTCGTATGAAAATGAATCATAAGCTAGGAGTTCAAGTGCCTGAATATGTAACTGTTCTTACTCATGAGGATATTATTAAAACAGTACAATATCTTGTAAAAGTAAAAGCTGGTCACGGACATATTGATGATAGAGATCACTTAGGAAATAGAAGAATTAGATCAATTGGTGAATTATTATCAAATGAATTACATAGTGGTTTAATTAAAATGCAAAAAGCAATTAGAGATAAAATGACTACTTTAAGTGGAACTTTAGAAGATTTAATGCCACATGATTTAATTAACTCTAAAATGATTACATCTACAATTACTGAATTTTTTACATCAGGGCAATTATCTCAATTTATGGATCAAACAAATCCATTATCAGAAATTACTCATAAAAGAAGATTAAGTGCATTGGGAGAAGGTGGTCTTGTAAAAGAAAGAGCAGGATTTGAAGTAAGAGATGTTCATCCAACTCATTATGGAAGAATTTGTCCAGTTGAAACCCCAGAAGGTCAAAATATCGGTCTTATTAATACGCTATCAACTTATTCAAAAGTAAATGAATTAGGCTTTATTGAAACACCTTATAAAAAAGTTGAAAACGGTATTGTAAGTGATACTATTGAATACTATACAGCAACTCAAGAAGAGGGGAAAATTATTGCTCCTGGTTCTACAAAATTAACTACCGATGGTAAAATTATTGAAAATTTAATAGAAGCTAGAATTGATGGTGAAATTATGCTAATCGAAACTAGCAAAGTTGAACTTATTGATATTTCTTCTCAAATGGTTATGGGAGTAGCTGCGTCTTTAATTCCATTTTTAGAGCATGATGATGCCAATAGAGCCTTAATGGGATCAAATATGATGAGACAAGCGGTACCATTACTTAAACCACATGCTCCAGTTGTTGGAACTGGTTTGGAAAAAACTGTAGCAAGAGATGCTTGGGAAGCTATTAAAGCAGATAGAGCTGGTGTAGTTGAGAAAACAGATAGTAAAAATATCTATATTCGTGGAGAAGATGAAAATGGTGCTTTTATAGATCATTATTTATTAAGTAAAAATACACGAACAAATAACAACACTTCTTTTGCACAAAGAAATACTGCAAAAGAGGGTCAGCAAATTGAAGCAGGACAAGTTATCGCAGATGGTCCTTCTATGGATAATGGAGAATTAGCAATTGGTTTTAATGCAATGGTTGCATTTATGCCATGGAATGGTTATAACTATGAAGATGCTATTATACTTTCTCAAAAACTAATAAAAGAAGATGCTTTTACATCTGTTCATATTTATGAAAAAGAAGCGGAAGCAAGAGAGCTTAAACATGGCAATGAAGAAATTACAAGAGATTTGCCAGGTGTAAAATCTGAATCAATCACTCATCTTGATGATAGCGGTATAGTTAAAATTGGTACTTACATAAAACCAGGAATGATAATGGTTGGTAAAGTTACACCAAAAGGTGAAATTAAACCGACTCCAGAAGAAAGACTTTTAAGAGCAATTTTTGGTGAAAAAGCTGGTCATGTTATAAATAAATCTTTGCATTGTCCAGCTTCTATGGAAGGAACAGTTGTAGATGTAAAAGTATTTACAAAAAAAGGTTATGAAAAAGATGAAAGATCTCTAGAAGCTTTAGAAAATGAAAAAAATGAGCTAGAAGTTGAACATCACGATAAATTAATGATGCTTGACAGAGAAGAAATTCTTAAAATTAATAATCTTTTATCAACAAATCCTTTGGTAAAAAATGTAGAACTTGGTGAAAAAACATTTAAAAAAGGTGATACTTTAAAAATTGATGATTTGACAAGTGTAAATAGATTTGCTATGAAAAAAGTAGTAGCTTCATATGCCAAAGATATTCAAAAAACATATAATAATATTAAAGATCATTTTATTAAAGAAAAAACTACATTAAGAGAAGATCATGAATCTAAATTGGAAATTTTAGAACATGATGATATTTTACCTAGTGGAGTTATTCAGCAAGTAAAAGTATATATCGCAACTAAAAGAAAAGTAAAAGTTGGTGATAAGATGGCTGGACGACATGGAAATAAGGGTATTGTTTCAAATATTGTTCCAGAAGTTGATATGCCATATTTAGAAGATGGATCATCTGTAGATATTATTTTAAATCCACTTGGTGTTCCTTCAAGAATGAACATTGGACAAATTTTAGAAGTTCATTTAGGTTTGGTTGGGAAGAAATTAGGAAGTCAAATTCAAGAAATTTTTGAAGCAAAAAGAAAAGATTTTGTTAAAGAATTAAGAGAAAAAATGACTTCAATTGCAGATGTTGCAAAACTAATGAATGCAAAATCTTTATTAAAATCATTAAACGATGAAGATTTAATTTCTTATGCACAAGATTGGGCAAAAGGTGTTAAATTTGCTACACAAATTTTTGATGGTGCAAAACAAGAAGAGTTTGATAAATTATTTGAATTAGCAAAAATTGATTCTGATGGTAAAACTGTATTGTATAATGGTATGACTGGCGAAAAAATGAGAGAAAGAGTAAATGTAGGTTATATGTATATGCTTAAACTTCATCACCTTGTAGATGAAAAAGTTCATGCAAGATCTACTGGACCCTATTCTCTTGTAACTCAACAACCAGTAGGTGGAAAAGCTTTATTTGGTGGACAAAGATTTGGAGAAATGGAAGTTTGGGCGCTTGAGGCTTACGGTGCTACTGCCGTCTTAAAAGAGATGCTTACAACAAAATCTGATGATGTTGAGGGTAGAACAGCAGCATACAAAGCAATTGCAAATGGAGAAAATGTACCGAACTCAGGAGTACCTGAAACATTTTTTGTATTAACAAAAGAACTACAAGCATTAGGGCTTGATGTAGAAATTTATGAAGAAGGAGATGCAGATGAGTAAAAATGAAAAAATATTAAAACCAATTGAAATTCAAGAATTAGAAAAACCAAAAGATTTTTCAGCTTTTCAATTAAAACTTGCAAGTCCAGAGAAAATTTTATCTTGGTCAAGTGGTGAAGTTAAAAAGCCAGAAACTATAAATTATAGAACATTAAAACCAGAGAGAGATGGGTTGTTTTGTGCAAAAATATTTGGACCAGTAAAAGACTATGAATGTTTATGTGGCAAATATAAAAAAATGAGATACAAAGGTATTGTATGTGAAAAATGTGGTGTTGAAGTAACTTCAGGTAAAGTTCGGCGTCATAGAATGGGACATATTGATTTAGTAACTCCAGTAGCTCACATTTGGATGGTAAGTTCTCTTCCATCAAGAGTTGGTACGCTTTTAGGTGTAAAGCTTAAAGATCTAGAAAGAGTATTATACTATGAAGCTTATATTGTAAATGAACCAGGCGATGCTTTTTACGACAGTGAAAGAACAAAGCCTGTTAAAAAATATGATGTTTTAAATGAAGAACAATATAGAATAGTTGAAGAAAATTTTGAACTTAGTGGGTTTGAAGCTAAAATGGGTGGAAAAATTGTACAACATTTATTAAAAAATATTGATTTAGTTGATTTATTAAATTCTTTAAAAGAAGATATGGGTGCAACAAAATCTGAAGCAAAAAGAAAAACTCTCATTAAAAGATTAAAGGTAGTTGAAAACTTTTTAAATTCTGGAAATAGACCAGAATGGATGATGCTAACAGTATTACCAGTTCTTCCTCCAGATATTAGACCTCTTGTGGCTTTAGATGGTGGTAAATTTGCGGTATCTGATGTTAATGATTTATACAGAAGAGTTATCAACAGAAACAATAGACTTAAAAGACTAATGGAACTTGATGCACCTGAAATTATTCAAAGAAATGAAATGAGAATGCTTCAAGAAGCAGTTGATGCATTATTTGATAATGCAAAAACAGCAAATGCAGTTAAAGGTGCAAATAAAAGACCATTGAAATCATTATCTGAAATAATCAAAGGTAAACAAGGTCGATTTAGACAAAATTTACTAGGAAAAAGAGTTGACTTTTCAGGGCGTTCTGTTATTGTAGTTGGTCCTAATTTAAGAATGGATCAATGTGGAATTCCTAAAAAAATGGCTTTAGAATTATTTAAACCACATCTTATGGCAAAACTTGAAGAAAAAGGTTATGCAACAACACTTAAAGCTGCGAAAAGATTAATAGAAGCTGCAACAAATGAAGTATGGGAATGTTTAGTAGAAATTGTTGAAGATTATCCAATTCTTTTAAATAGAGCGCCAACTTTGCATAAGCTTTCTATCCAAGCATTTAATCCAGTTTTAATTGATGGAAAAGCTATTCAATTACATCCATTAGTATGTTCTGCATTTAATGCCGATTTTGATGGTGATCAAATGGCAGTGCATATACCTTTATCACAAGAAGCTATTGCAGAAGCAAAAGTGCTTATGATGAGTTCAATGAATATTCTTTTACCTGCCTCTGGTCGTGCTATTGCCGTACCATCTCAAGATATGATTTTGGGAATTTATTATTTATCATTAGAAAAAAATGGTGTTATTGGTGAACATAAAATATTTTCAGGAATTGATGAAGCAAGTATCGCTTTAGAATTAAAAAAAGTTGATATACATGCAAAAATAAGAACAGTAATTAACAATCAAATTATTCATACTACTGTTGGTAGGCTAATTATTCATAATATTTTACCAGATTTTGTACCAATAGAACTATGGAATAAAATTTTAAAGAAAAAAGATATTGGAACATTAGTAGATTATATTTATAAACATGGCGGATATAGTGTTACTCCTAAATTTTTAGATAATCTAAAAGACTTAGGATTTAAATATGCTACAAGTGCTGGTATTTCTATTTCTATTGATGATATTAGAATTCCTGACAGCAAAGAAGGTCTTGTAGCTAAAGGCAAAAAAGAAGTTATTGAAGTACAAAAACAATTTAACCAAGGTCTTTTAACTGAGCAAGAAAGATATAATAAAATTATTGATATTTGGACAAATCTAAACAATAAACTAGGAACCGAAATGATGGATTTGGTTGAATCTGATAAAGATGGTTTCAACTCTATTTATATGATGGCAGATTCAGGAGCTAGAGGTAGTTCAGCACAAATTAGACAACTTGCTGGAATGAGGGGTCTTATGGCTAAACCTGATGGTTCTATTATTGAAACACCAATTTTATCAAACTTTAGAGAAGGATTAAATGTACTTGAATACTTTATTTCTACTCACGGTGCAAGAAAAGGTCTTGCAGATACAGCTTTAAAAACAGCGAATGCAGGATACTTAACAAGAAAACTGGTTGATGTATCTCAAAATGTAAGAATTTCTATTGAAGATTGTGGAACTCATGAAGGTATTGAAATTTCTGATATTGTAGATGGAAATGAATTAATTGAAGGTCTTGAAGAAAGAATTACTGGTCGTGTTATTGCAAATAATATTGTTGATCCTATTTCAAATGAGATTTTATTTAGTGAAGGTACTTTGATTACAGAAGAAGATGCTAAAGTTATAATAGAAGCGGGAGTAAAATCAGTAACTATTAGAACACCTCTTACTTGTAAAGAGGAAAACGGTCTTTGTGCTAAATGTTATGGACTAAATCTGGGCGAACAAAGAAAAGCAAACCCAGGAGAAGCAGTTGGAGTTCTTGCAGCTCAATCAATTGGTGAGCCAGGTACTCAGCTTACTTTACGAACATTTCATGTTGGTGGAACAGCAAGTGCAACACAAGCAGAAAAAGAATTAAAAACTACAAAAGAAGGTTTTTTAAGATACTATAATGTTAAAACACATGTTGCAAAAAATGGAAAACAAATAGTTGCAAACAGAAGAAATGCTGGAATTTTACTTGTAGAACCTAAGGTAAATGCTCCTTTTGATGGTGAAATTTTTATTGAAACTGCCCATGAAGAAGTAATTATAACAATTAAGGGTAAAGAAGAAAAAATCTTTTATCTTAGAAAAAATGATATTGCAAAGCCAAATGAATTAGCTGGTGTAAGCGGAAATATTGAAGGGAAATTGTATTTACCTTATTCTAATGGTGATAAAGTAAAAACAGATGATTCTATAGTTGAAATTATTAAAGATGGGTGGAATGTTCCTTCAAGAATTCCTTATGCATCAGAATTATTAGTAGAAAATGGTGCTCCAGCTACAAAAGAAATTAAAGCAAAAGCAAATGGAACAGTTAAATATTTTAAACTAGTAGGCGACTATTTAGAAAGATATGAAGATATTAAAGCAGGTCAAGTAATAAGCAAAAAAGGCTTGTTTGCTGTAATTGTTGATGATAAAAATAGAGAAGCTTTAAGACATTATATTTCAAGAGATTCGATAATAGAAATTGGTGATAATAAAAAAGTTGAAAGTGATACAATTATCGCAAAACCTTCAAAAGAATCTCATGTGGTTGTAGCTCAGTGGGATCCATATGCAAACCCTACTATTGCAGAAATTGATGGTATAGTATCGTTTGAAGACATTATTCCAGGAGCTACTGTTTCTGAAGCATTTGATGAATTAACCGGAACTTCAAAACTAGTTGTAAATGAATATATTCCTGCAAATTATAAGCCTGCAATAGTAATAAAAGGCAAAAACGATGAACTTAGCAGATATATACTTGAACCAAAAACTGCTTTAGCAGTTGCCGATGGAGATAAGATTTCGGTTGCTGATATTATTGGTAAAACACCAAAAGCTGTTGCAAAATCATCAGATATTACTGGTGGTCTTCCTAGAGTATCTGAATTATTTGAAGCTAGAAGACCAAAAAATATTGCTGTTTTAGCTGGATTTGATGGTGTTATTAGTTTCGGTAAACAATTAAGAAATAAACAAAGATTAATTATTACAGATAACAATGGGAATAAAGAAGAATATTTAGTAGCAAAAGATAGAGAAATTTTAGTAAGAGATGGCGAATTTGTACATGCAGGTGAGCAACTTACAGATGGACAAAAAGCTAGTCATGATATTTTAAAAATTCTTGGAGATAAAGCTTTAAATGAATTTATTGTTTCTGAAGTTCAAGGTGTTTATAGATCACAAGGTGTTAATATTGCAGATAAACATATTGAAGTAATTTTATCTCAAATGCTAAGACAAATAAATATTATAGAACCAGGTAATACAAAATTTGTTGTAGGAGATATGATTTCTAAAAAAAGATTTAAAATTGAAAATGCAAGAATAATCAAAATGGGAGGAGAACCTGCACTTGCAGAGCCAGTTTTACTTGGTATCACAAGAGCTGCTGTTACTTCTGATAGTATTATTTCTTCAGCATCTTTCCAAGAAACAACAAAAGTTCTTACAGAAGCTGCTATATCTGCTAAAATGGATATGTTAAGTGACCTTAAAGAAAATGTTGTTATCGGTAGAACTATTCCTGTAGGGACTGGTTTATACAGAAACAAAAAAGTTGTTTTTAACACACAATAATAAATTTAATATAAGATAAGACATTTCTGTCTTATCTTTATTGTATTATGACTATTATTATTTTTCTATTATTTTTTATAGTTTTTGAGATTTTTGAATCATCTTGGCAAAAAGCAGATTCATTTTATGAAGTAATTAACAATAATTATAAAATATATAAAAAAAACTTATTCTTTTATTTTTTACTAAATCCTACTTTTATATATAGTTTATTTTTATCTTTTTATTTAAACAATTTTGGTTTTTGGATGAGTTCAATTATAGTTATTAAATTTGCAGATATTAGTTTTCGACTTTATCTAATGCAAAAGATAACAAAAAATGAATCTTTTAAAAATATAATTCCTATTGATATAACTATGAATATTTACATAAGATATATCAATGTTGCTGTATATCCATTATGTTTTATTTTTAGTTTAGCTAATCTTTAATTTAACTTTTTATATTAAAATTTTCTTTCTATCATAGCTTTCATAATACCGACTAATTCTTCATTATTGTTATTATTTTTAATTGATTCTATCGCTTCTAGTCCTAATTTTTGAGCTAATTTTATACTATCTTCCAAAGCTTTTGTTTCATCCATTTGTTGTTTTATCCAAGAAATTTCTTCAATGATTAATTCTTTTTTATAAAGTTTTTCTAACTTATTTTTATCTTCAAGTCTTTGGTGTAAAAGCAAATATGGAATAGTTACTTTTCCTTCTACAAAATCCAACATTGCAGGTTTTCCAAGCGTTTTACTATCTTGTGTTATGTCCAAAATATCATCAACCATCTGAAATGCTAATCCTAAGTTTCTTCCATACAGTGCATATGCTTCTTTATCTTTATTTGATAAAATAGCAGCAGCTTTCGCACTTGCCTCTATTAAACTTGCCGTTTTTTTATAAATCATATCAAAATATTTATCATAATCATTATTAAATTTATTTGTTAATTCTACATCAGCAAGCTCACCAATACTAAGCAAAGTTACAGCATTTGAAACTATATATGCAACTTCTTTATCCATTTGACTAAGTTGTGTAAAAGCTTTTGAATATAAGATATCTCCAAACATTATTGAAGTTTTATTATCAAACAAAGCATTAATAGAAGGTTTTCCTCTTCTAGTATCTGCTTCATCTATTACATCATCATGAAGAAGTGAAGCAGCATGAATCATCTCAACTACTGCACAAAGTTCTATTGTTTCTTTATTTATCCCAGCAATTTTTAATATAAGTTTAGAGCGAAGCATTTTACCTTGAGCCAATAAATCAAAAAGTTCTAAACTTCTTCTATCTCCACAATCTTGGATAAATGATTTAATTTGCTGTTTAACTTGCGATAATTCTTCCATTAATTCTTTTCGCTTTTTTAACTATCAAGTCTACAAACAATATCGCCTGTAAATTCTATATACAACCCTTTTGTATGATTGTCTATTTGTTCTTCATTTTCAAAAACATATTGTTTTATAATCGAATCCAACTCTATGTCATCATATTTTTCTCTTAACATCGCTTCCATAACAGCAAATTTTTCTACAACTTTATGAAATTCATCTTGCACAATTTCTTCATTTGCTTGAGTTGCTATATCCCAATATTTTGATTTTGGAGTTCCTCCAAATAAACTATCTTCATCTTCAAATAAAGCCTCATACTTACTCATAAAAATCCTTTTTATTTATTTTCTAATCTTACTCTTACAGATTTGGCATGAGCCGTTAATCCTTCTGTATCTGCCAATAAAGCACATTGTTCACCTATCTCTTCTATAGCATCCTTAGAAAAACTAATAATAGAACTTTTTTTCATAAAATTTTCTACATTTAAAGGGCTATAAAATTTTGCAGTTCCTCCAGTAGGAAGAGTATGGTTTGGACCTGCCACATAATCCCCTATTGGTTCAGGTGTATTCTGCCCTAAGAAAATTGCTCCCGCATGTTTAATCTTAGGAAGTAAATCAAAAGGCGACTGTGTCATCACCTCTAAATGTTCTGGTGCTATTTCATTCATAAGATTAATTGCCTCATCCATAGAAGAAGCTACAATTATACAACCTCTTTCATCAATAGATTTTTGTGCTATTTCATTTCTTTCTAACTTTTCTAAATATTTATCAACTTCTATACTTGTATCTTTTGCTATTTGTTCATCAATAGTTATAAGAATTGAGCTTGCCATTTCATCATGTTCTGCTTGAGATAAAAGGTCAATAGCAAGATAATTAGTATTTGCTGTATTATCTGCTAATATTCCTATTTCGCTAGGTCCTGCTATCATATCAATATTTACTTCACCAAATACCAGTTTTTTAGCAGTTGCTACAAAAATATTTCCAGGACCAGTAATAACATCAACTTTTTTAATAGTTTTTGTTCCATAAGCCATAACAGCAACCGCACTTGCCCCTCCAACTTTCATGACTGTTTTAATTCCACACAAATAACAAGCAGCAAGTAAAAGTTCATTTGGTTCATTGTTTGGAGTTGGTGTACAAACTACTATCTCTTTAACGCCTGCAACTATTGCTGGAATTGCATTCATCAAAAGACTACTTGGATAAGCTGCTTTTCCTCCTGGAATATAAAGCCCTGCCCTATCTACTGCAGTTACCTTTTGCCCCAAAATAGTGCCATTGCCTTCAAAATCAAGCCAAGATTTTGGAAGCTGTTTTTCATGATAATTTTTAATTCTATCATATGATAAATGCAAAGATTTTCTTAATTTTTCATCTATATTTTCATAAGCCTTTTTCATATCAGCAACATTTACAAAAAGGTCATCTTCACTTTTTGGTGACCATTTATCAAAATTTTCAATATGTTTTTTAACGGCATTATTACCATTTTCTATTATATCATCAATAATTCCATTAACAATTTTTGAAACTTTTTTTATATCAATTTTTGCTCGACACAAAATATCCTGAAATTCTACTTCAAAGTTTTTATCTTTTGTATTTATTATTTTCAACTATTTTGCCTTTTCTAAAATTTCTTTACATATACGGTCGATATCCCTATCTTCCATATTTACAATAATATCTGCAGTTTTTTTATATTCTTTTATTCTTTTTTCATAAAGTTTTCTAGCTTCAATTAAGTCACTTAAAAGAGGTCTTTTTTTAAACTTTTTTTCTGCATTTGGAGCATTTTTTAATATTTCAATAATTTTATCAAAACTTGATTCTAAATAAACAACTTTTCCTATATTATGAATATTTTCCTGCTTATAAAATCCGCCACCTGTAGAAATAATACTATTTATTACATTTTTTTCAAGCCATAAAGCACATTTTTCCTCAAGTTCCCTAAAATATAGCTCACCATCATTTTTAAAAATTTTTTTTATTTTTCTATTTTCAAAACTCTCAATTAAATCATCAGTATCAACTGAAAAAAATCCATTTGTTTTTGCAATAGCCCTAGCAACAATGCCTTTGCCAACACCCATAAATCCTATTAATATTATATTTTTACTCATAAGCAGGATTATATCTAATTTTTACTTTTATCTCAAATTATAAAAAAAGGCAAGTACCAAACAGTACTTGCCTTTTTTTAATAAAATTAAAAACTATTTTCTTAATTCTTTAATTTTTGCAGCTTTTCCAGTAAGCCCTCTTAAATAATGAAGCTTAGCTCTTCTTATTCTTCCTCTTCTTAATACTTCAATAGATTTTAAACTATCAGAATATAAAGGGAAAATTCTCTCAACACCAACACTATTAGCACCAATTTTTCTAATAGTAAAAGTTCTAGAAACACCTGTCCCTCTTAAAGCAATAATAACACCTTCAAAATTTTGAATTCTTGTTTTGCTACCTTCTTTAATCTCAACACCAAGTCTTAAAGTATCCCCAGCTCTAAATTGTGGAACTACTTTTTCACCAATTTGAGCTTTTTCAAAACTCTCAATGTATCTATTTCTCATGTTTTTTCCTTTGTCTGGCATACAGTATCAACTGAAGAGGCCCCTTTTATGGTCTATAATACTTAGTTTTGCATATAGACAGTTTATTTTTTAAGTCGCAAATTTTAGCGTGATTACCCTTTAAGAATTCTGAAGGCACACTTAAATCTTTAAAATTTACAGGTTTTGCAAAATTTGGAGCTTCTAAAAGTTCTTTATCTCCATAACTTTCACCCTCTAATGAGTCTTGATTTCCTAAAACCCCATGAATATTTCTTGAAATTGCATCCGACATAATAAGCGATGGCAATTCTCCACCTGTTAAAATATATTCGCCAACACTAAAAACTTCATCGGCATATTGTTCAATAACTCTTTCATCAATACCTTCATATCTTCCACTTATAAATACTATGTTTTTTTTCTTTGCTAGTCTTATTGCATCTTTTTGATTAAAAGGTTTCGCAGCAGCTAATGGAAAAACAATATAAGCATCTTCATATTTTGTTTTAATTTCATCAATACAATCAAAAAGTGGCTGAACAGTCATCAATTGACCAGCACCTCCGCCACACAATGTATCATCAACTTTATTATGTTTATTAGATGAAAAATCTCTTGGATTAAAAAAATCATAATTAATTAACTTTTTTTCAACAGCAATTTTTAAAATAGAATCTTTAAAATAATGGTCAATCAAATTTGGAAATAGTGTTACAAATGAAAAATTCATTAAGTATTGTATCGTATGTTTTATCTGATTTTTATAAATACATAAATATTACGACTAAAGAAAAGTATGTCAATATGACATACTTTTTAAGAAAATTAAATTTTAATGCTATGATATTTAAAAAATATCAAAAGGTAATAAAATAGAATTAGTAAATAGTGAAATTCAAACAAAGATTTATGAAATAAGAGGACAAAATGTTATGCTATAGCTATCCAAAACCAAACTTAAGAATTAATTAAGCTAACGCATTGCTTA
>JAOZVJ010000117.1 GCA_029938215.1 Arcobacteraceae bacterium
ATCTATTTTGTTTGTTTTAATTTTTTTATTTGTAATTTACATTTTATTGGAAAAGAATGATAAAAAACAAAAAATGCTAAAAATCAACAAAGCACACCTTGCAAGAGCTCAAAAAATAACACATATAGGGGATTGGGAGAGAGATATTAGGACTGATAAACTTATTTGGTCTAAAGAACTTTATCGTATTTTTGGTTTGAATAAAAAAGAAATAAAAATAACTTATGAAAAGTTTTTAAATTCTATCTATAAAGATGATTTGGAGTTTTTAAAAAAAGAAATGCAAAACGCAATCAAAAATAAAGAAGCAAAAACTATAGAATTTCGTATAGTTTTGCCAAACGGTGATGTTTGTTTTATTGAAAATAGATATGATGTTACTTTGAATAAGCATGATGAATTAACTAAACTTTATGGAACAATGCAAGATATTACCAAAAGAAAAAAAATCGAAAATTCTTTAAAAGAAAAAGATGAAATAATGCTAGCCCAATCAAGACATGCAGCGATGGGAGAGATGATATCGATGATAGCTCACCAGTGGAGACAGCCTTTAAGTGTTATCTCTATGGCAGCAAATAATATTTTAGCAGATGTTGAGCTTGATATGGTTGAAAATGAAATTTTACAAGAAAGTGCAGAAGATATTGTAGCCCATGCTCAAGAACTTTCAAAAACTATTGATGATTTTAAAAACTTTTTTAGACCAGATAAAAAAGTAGAAGAGATTTTGCCACAAGAGGTTTTTGATGATGCTTTTAAAGTCGTTGGAAAGTCCTTGGAAAATAATGATATTGAAGTTGTTTTAGATTTTAATAATAATAGAAAATTTGAAACACATTCAAGAGAATTGATGCAAGTTTTTATTAATATTATTAAAAACGCAAAGGAAGTTTTGGTTGAAAAAAATATAGAACAAAGAAAGATTTTAATATCAGCAGAAGATGCTTTGGATGAAGTTTTTATTGAAATATGCGATAATGGTGGCGGAATAGATAAAGATATTATAGATAAAATATTTGAACCTTATTTTAGCACCAAAGATGAAAAGACTGGTACTGGACTTGGATTGTATATGAGTAAGACAATAATTGAAAAACATTTAAAGGGAAAAATTGAAGTTTTTAATAAAAATGATGGTGCTTGTTTTAGGATGAGTTTACCATATATAATTAGTACAAAAGGAAAGTTACAATAATGAAAAAAAGTATTAAAAAATTAAAGGAAAAAACAAAAAATTTAAAAATTTTATTTGTAGAGGATGACGAGAAGGTTAGAAAAGGTACTGGGTCATTTTTTAAAAAAACATTTGGGAGCGTAACTATTTGTAAAAATGGAATTGAAGGACTTAAAGAGTTTGAAAAGACAAAAGATAATAAAGACAAAAAAAATTATGATATTGTTGTTACAGATATTCGTATGCCAAAAATGGATGGAGTTGAGATGATTGAAAAAATAAAAGAAATAGAACCTGATGTTTTTATTGTTTTTGCTACAGCTTCAAGAAGCCAAAGTGAGATAAAAGATAAGTTAAGTAATCTTTATATCACAAAGCCTATTTCATTTGATAATATATTGCTAATTATGGAAAAAGTCGGAAATGCCATATGAGTGGTCTTAAGGAATTAAGAGAAATAACAAAAGATTTAATTGTTTTGCATGTTGAAGATAGTAAGGCTATCCAAAAACAAGTTGGTAATTTTTTAAAAAAACTTTTTAAAGAAGTTTATAATGCAGAAGATGGCTTGGATGGTATAGAAAAATATAAAATATATAATCCTGACTTGGTGCTTACTGATTTAACAATGCCAAATATGAATGGGCAAGATATGATTGCTAATTTAAAAAAAATCAATCCAAAAATAGAGATTATTATAGTTTCAGCACATTCGGATGCCCAAAATCTTTTAGAATCTGTAAAAATGGGAGTTTCTGATTTTATACCAAAACCAATAAATAATGAACTTTTACAAAAAGCACTTTTTGATTCTGTTCAAAGATTAACAAATACGCAGGAAGTGGTAGATAATAATCCAAATGATTTATTTAAGAAATTAGATATTATATGCAAAAGCAATACGGATATAAAATTTTTAAATCACTATAAAGGCGTTTCTATAAATGATAAAGGCAAGATAGTTCGTGTCGATAAATCAAAGATTTTTGTAAAAGTTTCGACGATACAAGCTTTGGTAATAACACATGAAAAGAAAACGACAATTGAGTCTGATTTAATAGATGGTGATGTTGAAGCAAATTTTCTTGAAGTTGATTCTGATGAAAATTTGGTTTTAAATAATTTTTCTATTTTGGAATTTTCATCAAAGAAAAGGATGTATCCAAGAGTTGAACCAAGTGATAATTTCAAAATAGTATTATTTTATAAGAAAAAAAGATTTCAAGCAAAAATAAATGATATCTCAATAAAGTCATTTTCTTTGTCTTTGAAAAATAGTGGAGAAGCAGATTTTCAAGTAGATGAAGATGTGGATTTGGCTTTTAGCTTTAATATAAAAAGTAAAGTAGGATACAACACATTGACGAATAGTGAAAAAATTTCATGTAAGGGTAAAATTTTTAAAATTGACAAAACATTTTCATCTATTGATTTTATTTTAATGCTTGATTTGAGCAAAACAGAAGAAGAAGCCTTAAGAAGATATATTGGGCAAAGACAAGTGGAAATCATTGAAGAATTTAAACGATTGAAGTGAAAAGCAAAATGAACAATTTATTATCTTTAAAAGAATTAGCACAAGAATTTTCAGTATTGTATGTTGAAGATGAAGCTCCTTTGAGAAAAAATGTTAAGAAATATCTAAAAAAAATATTTCTAAGTGTGGATACTGCAAAAGATGGACAAGAAGGTCTTGAGCTTTATAAAAAAAAGAAGTTTGATTTGGTAATGACTGATATAAATATGCCAAAATCAGATGGACTTGAGATGGCTTCAAAAATAAAAGAGATAAATGAAAATCAAAACATACTGATAGTTTCTGCGTATTCTGATGTATTAAATTTTACTACTTCGATTAAATTGGGAATTGATGGATATATTTTAAAGCCAATTGACTATAAACAATTAAATTCGGTTTTATTTAAGATTTTAGTTAAAATTAAACAAGCAAATGAAAATGAAGAATATAAAGAAAATTTAGAAAAGCTTGTTGAAGAAAAAACAAAGCAAACCAAACAATTGCAAGATGAAAAAGTAAAAAACTATGAAAAAACTTTGTTTGCACTTGCAAAGATGATCGAAGATAGGGATCAATATACTGGAGGTCATTCTCAAAGAGTTGCAAAATATTCAAAGATGATGGCAAAAGAGTTTGGATTTGATGATGAAGCTTGTGAAAATATATACAGATCTGGTATGCTTCATGATATAGGAAAAATAATAATACCAGACAGTATTCTTTTAAAACCTGGTGCTTTGAGTTATGTTGAATATACAATTATTAAAGAACATGTTTCTATTGGTGTTGATATTTTAAAAAAAGTTCCTATGTTTGTAAATCTAGCTTTAATTATAGATGCTCATCATGAAAGATATGATGGTAGCGGTTATCCAAATGGATTAAAAGGCGATGAGATACTTTTGGAATCGCAAATTATGGCTACTTGCGATGCTTTTGATGCTATGACTACAAGCAGAATTTATAAAGCTAGAAAAAGTGTTGAAGATGCTATTAAAGAGATACAGAGTTTAAAAGATATACATTTTTCAGGTGCTGTTGTTGAAGTAGCATCTAAAGTTTTATCAAAAGTTGTAATAGATGAGGATATAAATCAACTTCCTGTTAGTCAAATAGAAAAAGAAAGATTTTCTTATTTTTACAGAGATCAAATTACTCAAACATATAATTTAAATTATTTGGATTTAATTCTTATAAAAAATAGTTATAAAATAAAATATAAATATATTTATTTAATAGCAATACATAATTTAAATAGTTTTAATATAAAATATGGATGGAAAGAGGGAGATAAATATCTAAAAAATGTTTCAGATAATTTACAAAGCCTCTATAAAAATGTTTTATTTTTTAGAATTTACGGAGATGATTTTTTAATTTTAAGTGAAACAAAAATTGATATTGATAAAAATAAATTAAAAGATTTTATTATTAAAGGTGATATTGTTTTTGATGTGAAAAAATATAATATTGTTAAGAACAATATATCTTCTTTACACGATTTTGAAGTTTTATAAAATATAGAATTTAACCCCATAAGTAAATATTAAAACATTATTTTGTTAAATTATATCCCCTCAGCTAT
>JAOZVJ010000040.1 GCA_029938215.1 Arcobacteraceae bacterium
AATTACAAATAAAAAAATTAAACCAAACAAAATAGATACTATCTCAAATATTTTATATTCTTTACTGATTGAATTAATATTTTTATTAAAAGTTTCGATTGGCAAATGAACCCTTATTCCACCTCTTATATCACCAATTTTATAATTTGTATGACATTGCAAACAAAACTGCTCTGCTTTTAAGACTCCCATAAAATTAAACTTTTTATAATCTTCTGAAAACTCATAATAAATATCTTTTGTTTTATTCTCTTCAAAATAAATCAAAGCTTCTTTATCAAAACCTTTTGCAATATTTTCTTTATTTTTTGGATTTAAACTTGCTATTGAAAATTTATAATCACTTTTTTTAGAATTACCAACTTTTTTAAAAATACCGCCATACTTATCATGCCATATTTGCAATTCTGATATATTTTTATAATGTGATTTTGCCTCTTGAACTACCATTTGTTCTAAAAGTTTTTTTTGTTCATTGCTTGAATCTTCTAGCAGATAAACCATAAAAACTAAACTTGTCAGAACAAAACTAAATATTACAATAAAATTTATCTTTTTCATTTGTTTTCCATTTTTATCTTATATTATTATCATATAATTTTATCCAAAGAATACTTATTTTTAACATTATTTTAAATCTTTTAATCTTATCTCAAAACAAGCACAGTCATTATCATTAAAAGCTAAAATATTTCCTTTTAGATGCTTTTCAATTATAATTTTACTCATATACAATCCAAGTCCTGTACCAGTTTTCTCATCTTTGGTACTAAAGTAAGGCTCAAATATTTTATTTATTATTTTTTCATCTATTCCACCTGCATTATCACACACACTTATAATTATCTTATTTTTATAATCTTTAGTTGAAATAAATATCTTTTTTTCTTCAATATCTTTTTGTAAAAATGCCTCTTTTGCATTTTTCAACAGATTTACCAAAACCTGCATCAATTCTCTTGAATATGTTTGAATTTTTTTTGTAGATTCAAATTGCACAACAACTTTTATATCATTATTATCCAAAGATTTTCCAACTATTTTCAAAGCATCATCAAAAACATCCGAAACTAATATTTTCTCAATTTTTTTCCCAGGTCTAAAAAAATTCCTAAAATCATCAATTGTTTTTGAAAGTTCTTGTGTTTGTTTCATAATATTTGAAACACTATTTTTCAAAGTATCTTCTTCTATCGTTTCAAGTTCTATATCTGCCATAATATTATTTGCACCCATTGCTATTACGCTTAAAGGTTGTCTCCACTGATGTGCTATCATAGATATCATTTCACCCATCGCAGCGTGTCTTGATTGAGCCATCATTATCTCTTCTTTTTCTCTTAATGCAATCCTGACTAATTCTTGACCAGTAATATCCTGAACAGTTCCTACAGATTCTACTAACAAACCATCATTATCAAAAATATGTTCACATCTATCTTCAACATATTTTATTTTTTTTGTTTTTTGTGTTAAGATTCTGTGCATAGACTTATATTTTGTTTTATTCTTAATAGAATCAAAAAAAGCTTTTTCCATCATAGAAACATCTTCTTTTAAAATATTTTTTTTAAAATCATCAAAATATTTTATAGTGCTTCTATCGATAACTTCAAAAATACTATACACTTCATCCGACCATATTATTTCTTTTGTTTTTGCAATATATTTCCACGACCCAATATGTGCAATCTTTTGTGCTTCTTCTAGCAAATAACTTTGCTCATCCAAATCTTTTTTTAATTCTTTTTCTTTTGTTTTATCATCATAAGAAACAACAATATCATCATTTGATATTTTAAAAATATAATTTTCTCTCCAACCTTTTATTCTTTCGTCTTCATATAAACCCAATGGCTTTTTCATAGGCTCGTTAGTTTTGTAAACTTTTTTTATCATATTTAGCAATCCAAATTCTTCAACACCTTCCCATACCTCATCAATTCTTTTCCCTAAAACTTCTTCTTTTTTTAATTTCTCTAATTTTTCCACCAAACAATTCATATCTTTTATTAAAAATGTTTTTCCATTATCTTTTGTTGTATATATAATATTTGCACTTTTTGTATTTTCAAAAAAATTAGAATAAATTTTATTTTTTTCTTTTAGTTGTTTTTCTAATTTTATAGATTTTGTAATATCAACAAAAGTAGCAACACATCTATCCTTTTCATCAACATCTAATCTTGATGCTGTTATTTTAAAAATACGCTCAATACCATCTTTAAGCATTATAACCTTATGCGTTTTTTTTGAATTATCCAAAATATAATTTATCCAATATTTTTTATTAACACTTCCATTTATATATCCATCTCTTTTTATAAACAAATCACATATACAATCATATTTTTTAGAAAAATTTTCAACATTATCAAAACCACTAAAATCAAAAAACTTTTTATTTGCACTAAATAATTTTTTATTACATGATGTTATTATTAAATTCGCTGAATTATCTTCTACAATTCTCAAATAATTTTCTTTAAATTTTATATCTTCTATGTATTTCAAGTAAAGCTTAGCAAGTTTATTATCAAATTTTGTTAAATAAAATTTTACACTTATAAAAATAAATATAAAAAATACCGACAAAGCTAAAATAAGCAAAACAATAGTTCTATCATGTGCTTTTATTGTACCTGTAATATTTTGCATAAAAATATATTTTGCATATTTTTCACTATTATATTTATTTCCATCATGTACATGAAAAATGTATCTTTTCCCTTCATATTTAGCATCTGTACAATTTTCAAAGTCATAATTTATTGGTAATTTTTTTAACATCATTAAACTATTTTTGTCTAATTTAGTTTGCAAAGCATACCCATCCAAAAGATAATCACTTTTTATTGAAAAAAGTTGCAACTTCTCTTTTTTTATAAACAAAGCTCCTTTTTCTCCAATAATCTCTTCAATTTCTCCTACAAAATAATTTGGATTGATACCAATCTCAATAAATCCTATATATTTACCATCTAAAAACAAAGGATACATTACTCTAAAAGCTGTTGCATATTTTCCTGTCTCATATCCTACTAATATTTTTTTATTTTTATTTATACGCTTTACCATAGGACGAATATCTATAAGATTATCCCCAAATACCAATTTTTCATGAACTCTTAAAAAAGATTCACCATTTGATTTAACAATATGCAATAATTCTATATATTTATTTTCTGCTTTAAGTAAATCAAACTTTGGCTTAAGAATTTCATAAAGTTCTTCTCTATTATTAGCCACAATAAGTTCTTTTATTTTATCATTAATAAAAAATCTTTTTATTAAATTTGTATAACATCTTGCATTATCTTCAAACACATGGTCTATTGTTTTATGAAATGTTTTATGAAATGCACCAAGTTTATTTTCGTATCCTTTTCCTTGCGAAATAAATATTATAGCAACAGTAAAAATACCAAATATTACAAAAATAAAAAATAACGACTTTAAAATTTTAAATCTTAACTTTTCTGTATCCAACTTTTCAATCATAAAAAACCTTTTAAAATTAAATCTATACTCAATTGTACTCTGATTATCCTGAACTTTTTTAATTTTATAGTATAATATGTATCAAGGATTGTTTTATGAACTTTTTAGGTACTGATTTTATTTTTTCTTCTATTGCTTGGATTGTTTTAATTTTCTTATTACTTTTTATATTTAGAAAAAAAATATTTAAAAAATTTTATAAAAATTCAGATTTTAATTTATTTATAAAACATACTAAAGATTATCTTAAAGAAAATCATTCAAAAATAAAATTTGATTATAAAATAACAGAAGGAAGCTCGTCGGAACCAAACCCTACGGCTAGAGCGTATATCGTAATTGATAATTTAATAGAGCAATTTTTAAATGCTACTATAGATATAAATTTATCTCATCAGCCACTTGCACAAAATCAACTTTGGGATGGATACACTTTCAATGCAAAACCAAATGGAACAAAACTGCCACCCGATTGGGCTAAACGAAAGAATATAGTTTTACAAAGAGATAAAAATATTTGTCAAAGATGTGGCACGCACACAAAAGTTGAAAATGCACATCTTTTTTTAATAAAATCCATAAAAAATGGTGGACAATTTTATGTAGAAAATCTAATTATTTTATGCAATGATTGTCATAAAGCAACAACATATAAAAATTTAAAATATCTAAATATCAAAGATGAACTAAACTCATTTGTAAAATAAATATCTAAAGTAAAAATTAGATATAATCAGCTTTAAACTAAATATTAAGGAAATATTTCATGACTATCCTTGATGGAAAATCACTTTCAAGCAAAATAAAAGAAAATGTTAAAAAAGATGTAGAAAATCTACAAAAAAATAATATTACACCAGGGCTTGCTGTTGTTTTAGTAGGTTCTGATCCTGCTAGTTCTACTTATGTAAATATGAAAAGTAGAGCTTGTAAAGAAGCAGGTATTTACTCAATAGTTCACGAAATGCCAGAAACGATTTCACAAGAAAATATTTTGGAAATAATAGAGATGATGAATAAAAATCCAAATATTGATGGTATCTTGGTGCAACTTCCTTTGCCAAAACAAATAGACGCAACAGCAATACTTGAAGCAATAGATCCAAATAAAGATGTTGATGGTTTTCATCCTTACAATGTAGGTCGTGTAGTCGCAGGTTTGGATAGTTTTATCCCAGCAACTCCTTATGGAGTAATGGAGCTTTTAAAAGAATACAATATAGACCCAAAAGGTAAAAATGTATGCGTAGTTGGAGCTTCAGATATAGTTGGTAAACCTATGGCAACTTTAATGCTAAACGCAAATGCTACAGTTGATATTTGCCATATTTACACTGACAATTTAAAAGCTCACACTTTAAACGCTGATATTGTTTGCGTAGGTGTTGGAAAAGTAAATCTAATAACTGCTGATATGGTTAAAAATGATGTTGTCATAGTTGATATTGGTGTAAGCAGACTAGAAAATGGAAAATTAGTCGGTGATGTTGATTTTGAAAATGTTAAAGAAAAATGTTCGTATATTACGCCAAGTCCTGGAGGAGTAGGACCTATGACAATAGCAATGCTATTAAAAAATACAGTTAAGTCTGCAAGGAATAGAAAATGTTAAAAAAAGCATATCATTGGTCAAGCACTTGGACAGGAACAGTAGTAATAGTCTTTAGTATTATATTCTTTTTAGCTCAAGCTTTTGTAATACCAAGCGGTAGTATGAAAAATACACTTTTAATTGGGGATATGCTTTTTGTTAAAAAATTTGAATATGGTATTCCAACACCAACTATTCCGTGGATAGAATTAAAAGTTTTGCCAGATTTTAATAACAACGGTCATCTAATAGAAGGCGATAGACCAGAGCGAGGCGATATAGTAGTATTTAGATATCCAGCAAACGATAAAATTCACTATGTAAAAAGATGTGTGGCAAAAGGTGGCGATATAATTGCACTTCAAGATAAACATCTTTTCCTTCATCCAAAAGAGGGAAATGAATTTGTTAAAAAAAATTATCCTAAAAAAAATATAATAAAAATACAAGACAAACTTTGGGTTGTCAATCCTTACAAAAATGACCATCCTGGTATTCATAATGACAATTCAATCACAAGAGAAACATCTCCATATATGCAATTATTTGATACCATTCCTGTTCTTGTACCTGAAGATGAATTTTTTATGATGGGAGACAATAGAGATCATAGTAATGACTCAAGATTTTGGGGAACTGTTCCTTATAAAAATATTGTAGGTACTCCTTGGTTTGTTTATTTTTCCTGGGATAAAGATAAAAAAATAAGATGGGATAGAGTATTTAGAACTGTAAAAAGTTTAGAAAATGATGTAAAAGAAATAGATACAACAACACATGAAAAAGGAATATATTAATGAAATATTTTATAGGTGCAGATCATGCAGGAATTAAAATAAAAAGTTTTGTAAAAGAATTATTTGAAAAAAAAGGTCATGAAGTGATAGACTTAGGTCCGTTCAATGAAGACAGAGTAGATTATCCTGATTTTGCACAAAAAGTATGTGAATCAGTTTTGGAAAATGAAGGAACAAAAGGTATTTTGATTTGTGGTACAGGCTTAGGAATGAGTATGAGTGCAAATAAATTTGATGGAATTAGAGCAGCACTTTGTCACAATGAATACAGTGCAGCAATGGCAAGAGAACATAACGATGCAAATGTACTTTGTCTAGGTGAGCGAGTATCTGGTCAAGGAACAGTTGAATATATAATTGATGCTTGGGACTCTCATAAATTTCAAGGCGGAAGACATACTGGAAGAGTTGAAAAAATAAATAAACTTGGAAGTTGTAGAGTTTAAATGATAAATCCAACAATCATAGATAAAATCTTTTCTTCTGCTTCTATTCAAAGATGGAACGACTATCCACGGATGATGGAGCTAGTCGAACTTGATAAACAAGCTCATAAATTTATAATTGCTTTTTTTATATCAAAATTGGAAAAAGATGTAAACTATACGCACTTAATAGAAGCTGGTATATTTGAATTTATGAGAAGAGTGGTTGTAACTGACATTAGACCTGATGTATTTAGAATTGTTTTAAAACAAAAAGGCGAAGAGATAAACAAATGGGTAATAGAAAAACTCAAGGATTCAATAAAAGATATTGATGATGGTAATTTTTTAAAAAAATTTGAAAATTATCTTATTGATAACACTATGTACAAAAAAGAACGGTTTATTTTAAAAGCAGCTTCTTATATTGCAACTCGCTGGGAATTTAATATCATATATCAGACAAGCTCATTTTTGCACGATATTGAAAGTGTTAAAAAAGCAGTGGAAGAAGAAATTGAAGATTATTATGAACTAATAGGTGTTCGCAAAATTGCACTAAATCATAAATTAGCAAAAGTTATTGATTTGAGTGGAAGATTAAGATTTCAAAAAAGATGGGCACAAACTCCACGAATACCTGAAACTTCTGTTTTAGGACATATGCTAACTGTTGCAATATTTGGATATTTTTATTCTGCTAAGACAAAAACTTGCGATAAAAGACTTGAAAACAATTTTTTTACAGCACTTTTTCATGATTTACCAGAAGCACTTACAAGAGATATTATTACTCCTGTAAAATATTCGGTAAATGAACTTGCTGATTTAATAAGTGAATATGAAATAACAAAAATAGATGATGATATACTTCCTAATGTTCCAGAACCTATAAGAGAAGAATTTTCTTATTTACTTGGTCTTTATGATGGAATAAAAGATGAATTTTTAAATAAAACAAATAAAAATGGAAAAATAGAAGTCGTAGATAATTTGGAAAAATATAATAAAAATGAAGATAATGCAATCGATGGATTAGCACTTAAACAATGCGATAAATTATCTGCATTTATAGAAGCAAGCTTATCAATATCTCATGGTATAAAATCAAGAGAATTAGTAAAAGGTAAAAAAGAAATTTTAAAAACTCTTACAACTATTAATGGTGTTGATTTCAAGAAAATTGCCTTGCAAATAGATGAAGATTTTAATATGGAAGGTATTTCATAAACTCTATCGTGCTTTAACGCTATATCGTGAAGTACTCTTGATTGAAAAAGAATTAAATTTTAATTTGATTAAAATATATATCAAAAAAATAGCTCCATCTTATAAAAGTATTGCAAATTGACATACTTTCGTAAAAATATAAAAAATTAATGTACTATTACCTTATGAAAACTAGCAAATGCGGTTTCCTGAAAGGAAAAGTTTCTGTGAAAACAATTAACCAATTAGAAAAATTTGATAAACCAAGAGAAAAGCTATTAAATAAAGGTGCTAAATCTCTAAAAGATTACGAACTAGTAGCGATACTTTTAGGTAGTGGTATAAAAGGTAAAGATGTTATAAAGCTATCAAAAGAGATAGTAAAGCTATTTGAAGATGATTTCACTACACTAGATTTAGATAAACTTTTAAATATACATGGATTAGGTGTTGCAAAAGCTTCACAAATTATATCAGCCATAGAACTATCAAAAAGATACCTTATCAAGCAAAATAAAAAAATATCATCAGCTAAAGATGTGTATAATGAGTTGTCAGACTATCGCAATAAAAAACAAGAGTATTTTTTATGTATATATCTTGATGGTGCTAATCATATTTGCCAAACAAGTGTTATAACTATTGGAACTTTAAATCAAAGCTTAGTGCATCCAAGAGAAGTTTTTGCACCTGCTATTGAAAATCGATGTGCTAGTATAATTGTAGCTCATAATCATCCATCAGGGATATTAAAACCAAGCGATGAAGATTTGGCAGTAACAAAAAGATTAAAAGAGAGTGGAAAACTTTTAGGCATAGCATTGCTTGACCATGTAATTTTTACTAAAGATGATTATTTTAGTTTGAGTGATAATAATATGATGTAAATCATTATTAAATACAATTTTAGATAAAATTTAAAGAAATAATTACAGGTTAATGTTATGATAAAATTCAATGAAGATACAAGAGTAAAAATACCATCAATATTACATTTGACAAGACTTGGCTATGAATATATATCACTTAAAAACTCAATTTGGGATGAAAATACAAATATTTTTAAAAAAATATTTTTTGAAAATGTAAAAAATATAAATCAAGATAAAAAGCTTAAAGATGATGAGGTATCAAGGGTTTATGATGATGTATCATTACTTCTTGATAATGATGATCTTGGTTGTGCATTTTATGAAAGATTGATAGAAAAATCAGGTATAAAATTAATTGATTTTGACAACTTTGAAAATAATAAATTTAATGTAGTTACAGAGCTTACATATAAAAATGGAGACGATGAGTTTCGCCCAGATATTATCTTACTTATAAATGGTATTCCTTTAGTTTTTATAGAAGTTAAAAAGCCCAATAATAAAGATGGTGTATTAGCAGAAAGAGATAGAATAAATACACGATTTTCCAATAAAGCTTTTAAAAAATTTATAAACTTAACTCAACTAATGGTTTTCTCAAATAATATGGAATATGATAGCGAATCATCAGAACCAATTGAGGGTGCATTTTATGCTACTACATCTTATAGTAAACCTATATTTAACTATTTTAGAGAAGAAGATGATTATAAAAATTTAAATCAATTATTAACTCCTTTAGATGAAGTTAAAGAAGATTTTATATTGAAAGATACAAATTTTCCTGCAATCAAACATAACCCTGAATTTTTAACTAATAAATCTCCTAATACACCTACAAATAGATTATCAACATCTTTATTTAGTAAAGATAGATTGAAATTTATACTTAAATATGCAATAGCTTATGTAAATGAAACAAAAGGTCTTGAGAAGCATATTATGAGATATCCTCAAATATTTGCAACTAAGGCTATCTCAAGTAAACTAGATGAGGGTATAAAAAAAGGTATTATTTGGCATACACAAGGTAGCGGTAAAACAGCACTGGCATATTATAATGTAAAATATTTAACAGATTATTTTCAACTAAAAAGAGAGATACCTAAGTTTTATTTTATAGTTGATAGGATAGATTTACTTCAACAATCTCACAAAGAATTTGTTAGTCGAGGACTTGTGGTACATACAATAAGTTCAAGAGATGATTTTGTAAAAGATATTAAAAATACTACTGCTATACATAATCATACAGGAAAAGCTGAAATTACAGTTGTAAATATTCAAAAATTTAAAGATGACCCAGATATAGTATCAACAAAAGATTATAATGTAGATATTCAAAGAGTTTATTTTCTTGATGAAGTTCATAGAAGCTATAACCCTAAAGGTAGTTTTTTAGCAAATCTTAATGAATCAGATCCAAATGCTATAAAAATAGGATTGACTGGTACTCCACTACTTGGAGATGATTACAATTCAAAAGCTTTATTTGGCGGCTATATTCACAAGTATTATTACAATGCTTCAATTGCTGATGGTTATACATTAAGACTTATTCGTGAAGAGATAGAAACAAATTACAAAATGGAGCTTGAAAAAGCATTAAAAGATATAGAGGTACTTCAAGGAGATGTAGATAAAAAATATATTTATGCTCATCAAAGTTTTGTAGAGCCTATGCTTGATTATATAGTTACAGACTTTGAAAAAAGTAGAGTTATGTTTAATGATAATTCAATAGGTGGGATGGTTATTTGTGAAAGTGCAAATCAAGCTAAAAAAATGTTTGAGATATTTAATAAAAAATATGCTGAACAAAAAATTGAACCTATAAATAATAACTATTATGAAGCTAATATTGCAGCCGAACCAATTCCGTCTTATGGTATAAATACCAATCATGATAAAAAAACTGTAAAATCATCAGCTTTAATTTTACATGATATTGGTACTAAAGAGGAACGAAAAACTAAAGTAGAAGAATTTAAAGATGGCAAGATAGATTTTCTTTTTGTTTACAATATGCTTCTAACTGGATTTGATGCAAAAAGATTGAAAAAATTATATCTAGGTAGAGTTATTAAAAAACATAATCTACTGCAAGCACTTACAAGAGTAAATAGAACATATAAAGATTTTAAATATGGTTTTGTTGTAGATTTTGCAGATATATCTAAAGAATTTGATGCTACAAATAAAGCTTATTTTGATGAACTTCAAAGTGAGTTGGGTGATGAGATGGAGCATTATTCAAATCTTTTTAAATCAAAAGAAGAGATAGAAGATGAAATAACAGAGATAAAAGATACACTTTTTAGATTTGATACAACCAATGCAGAGCTTTTTTCACAACAAATAAGCCAAATAGATGATAAAAAACAGATGCTACAAATAGTAAAAGTACTTGACAATGCAAAAAGTTTATATAATCTTATTCGACTTTTTGGACACTATGAACTACTTGAAAAATTAGATTTTGCTAAATTGACACTTCTTTATAGAGAAGCTTCAAATCATCTAAATCTTTTAAATCTAAAAGAAAAAATTGAAGATGGAGCAGATACTTCAATGTTACTCAATACAGCACTTGAAGATGTAATATTTATGTTTAAAAAGATTAGCGAAGAGGAGCTTGTACTTGCGGATAAATTAAAAAACACACTTAGACAGACAAGAGAAGCACTAGCAAATAACTTTGATAAAAAAGACCCCGAGTTTATATCTTTAAAAGATGAACTTGAAAGACTTTTTAAGAAAAAGAAACTAAGTGAAGTATCGTCAGCCGAGATGAATAAAAATATAGGCAATCTTAAAAAGATTCAAGATAAAATAAAAGAACTAAATAGACAAAATGAACAATTAAAAGCAAAGTATCAAAATGATCCAAAATATGCTAGAATTCACAAAAGGTTAATTGAAAGAGGCGATATATCAAAAAGAGAGATACAAATTTTTGAAGCACTTGATGGTGTAAAAAATGATGCAGATAAAAAGGTACTTTCAAATAGTGATATGCTAAACAATGAAAGCTATTTTAAACGAATGATGATAACAAATGTAGTAAATAGATTTAAAAAAGAACACAAGATAAGCTTAACAGCAGATGCTACTAAATATATAAATGGCTTAGTAGTAAATGAATATATAGATGAATTTAATGGAGTAAATTATTAATAACTTAACTAATAATCAGCTTGTAGAAGATATAAAAACTTTACTTAGTATTTCACGACAACAACTACAAAATACAGTAAATACAGCTATGGTGCAAACCTATTGGCATATAGGAAAACTTATAGTTGAAGATGAGCAAAATGGAAATAAAAAAGCACAATATGGTAAAAAACAATTAGAACATATATCTAAAAGTTTAACACAGGAGTTTGGTAAAGGTTTTGATACTAGAAATTTACGAAATATGAGGCAGTTTTATGTTGTATTTCCAATTTGGCATTCAGTGAATGCCAAATTGAATTGGACGCACTATAAAAGAGTTATGAGAATTGATAACAAAAAAGCTAGACAGTGGTATATAGATGAAGCTATAGCAAATAACTGGAGTGCTAGGGCATTGGATAGGCAAGTAAATAATTTATATTATGAAAGACTTTTATCAAGTAAAGAAAAATCAATAGTTATAGATGAAGCAGATAGAGAAACTGATAAACTTAAAATACAGCCTAAAGATATATTAAGAGATCCATATATTTTTGACTTTTTAAATCTACCTAGCCAATCTCTACTAGAATCAAATATAGAACAATCACTTATAGATAATCTTCAAAAGTTTTTATTGGAGCTTGGTCGTGGTTTTGCATTTGTTTCTCGACAAAAAAGATTAAGTGTAGAAGATCAAGATTTTTATGTGGATTTGGTATTTTATAACTATAAATTAAAATGTTTTTTGCTGATAGATTTAAAACTTGGTAAACTTACTCATCAAGATGTGGGGCAAATGGATACTTATGTAAGAATTTATGATAAGTATGAAAAAGATGAAACAGATAACCCAACAATTGGTCTTATTTTAAGTAGTGAAAAATCACAAGCAGTGGCTAAATATTCAGTTTTAAGCAACAGCAAACAACTATTTAATTCAAAATATGTACCATTTCTTCCAACAGAAGAGGAGCTTAGGTTGGAACTTTTAAGAGAATTAGAAATATTAAAACAGGAGATATAATTGCTAGACTTTGAAACAAAAACAAAACAACTAATAGATAGCCTAAAAGGTATATGTGCAAGTTATGGACTTGGGAATGATGGTAATGAATTTAAGATTATAACTCAGGTTTTTTTATATAAATTTTTAAATGATAAGTTTGCTTATGAATTAAAAAAAGTAGATGACAATATAGCTAAAGCTGATAAATGGGAGCAAATATTTAATAGTCTAAGTGATGATGATAAAGAGATGTTAAGTTTTCAACTAGGTGCAGATACAGCTATCTTAAAATCTGAACATCTTATATCATATTTATTTGAGCGACAAAACGAATCAGACTTTGCTAAACTTTTTGATGATACGCTAAGAGATATAGCTATAACAAACAATGATATATTTGCAGTAAAAACAGAGGGTGGAGCAAAAATTACACTATTTGATAGAGTAAGTGAATTTATAACAGATACTTCAAAAAGAGATGCTTTTTGTAAAGCTCTTATAAATAAAGTGGCTGATTTTAGTTTTGAGCATATTTTTACTCAAAAGTATGATTTCTTTGCTACTATTTTTGAGTATCTTATTAAAGATTACAATAACGATAGTGGTGGTAAATATGCTGAGTATTATACACCTCACGCTGTAGCTAAGATAATGGCTGCAATTTTAGTAAAGGATGATGTGCAAAATGTATCTTGCTATGATCCAAGTGCAGGAAGTGGTACTTTGCTTATGAATATAGCCCATGCAATAGGAGAAGATAAATGTACTATATATTCACAAGATATATCTCAAAAATCATCAAGCTTACTTAGGCTAAATCTTATTTTAAACAATCTTATTCATTCTATTCAAAATATTATTCAAGGTAATACTATATTACATCCTTTCCATAAACAAAATGAGAAGCTAAGAGAGTTTGACTATATAGTTTCAAATCCACCTTTTAAGATGGATTTTAGTGATTTTAGAGATGATTTAGAATCAAAAGAAAATAATAATAGATTTTTTGCAGGTATTCCAAAAACTCCACCAAAGAAAAAAGAGAGTATGGCTATATATAGTCTGTTTTTACAGCATATTATTTATAGTTTAAAAAAAGGTGGAAAGGCTGCCATAGTTGTACCTACTGGATTTATCACAGCTCAAAGTGGTATAGATAAAAAGATAAGACAACATCTGATTGATAATAAAATGTTAGGTGGTGTAGTATCAATGCCTAGTAATATATTTGCTACAACTGGTACAAATGTATCTATAGTGTTTATAGATGATACAAACAAAGAAGATATAGTACTTATAGATGCTTCAAATTTAGGTACAAAAGTAAAAGAGGGCAAAAATCAAAAGACAGTTTTAAGTAGTGATGAAGAAGATAAAATCATAGATACTTTTAATAAAAAAGAGATTGTAGAGGATTTATCTGTAATAGTAAAATATGATGAGATAAAAGATAAAAATTATTCATTTAGTGCTGGACAATATTTTGATGTGAAGATTGAGTATGTGGATATAACTAAAGATGAGTTTGATGCTAAGATGAAAGGTTTTAGTGATAATTTAGAGGGTATGTTTAATGAATCTAAAGAGTTGGAAGATGAGATAAAGAAGTCTTTGAGTGGACTAAGTTTTGAGTAGCTGGAGCAAAGAGAAATTATCAAATGTTGCTGATGTAAAATTAAGTAATGTTGATAAAAAAACTTTAGAAACTGAAATACCAATTCAATTATGTAATTATACAGATGTCTATAAAAATTCTTATATAAATAAACATAAATCTGAAGAGTTTATGTATGCTTCTTGTAATGAAAACGAATTTAAAAAATTTATGTTAAAAAGTGGTCAAGTAGCTATTACAAAAGATAGTGAAAAAGCAAACGATATCGGAATACCTACATATATAAATGATAATTTTAATAATGTTATTTTGGGTTATCATTTATCACTAATAACGCCAAATAAAAATAAATTGGATGGTAAATTTTTAAGATATTGGTTGGATACAAATCAATCAAAAAAATATTTTGAATACAATGCTTCAGGAAGTGGACAAAGACTTTTTTTGGCTTTAGACTCAATAAAAGACATACCTTTATATTTACCTACTTTAAGTACACAAAAAAATATTTCAAACCTTTTGTTTAATATTGACAAAAAAATAGAACTAAACAATAAAATAAATAAAGAATTAGAATCTATGTC
>JAOZVJ010000041.1:0-14580 GCA_029938215.1 Arcobacteraceae bacterium
TCCTTTTTTTAAATTTGCTGAATTGTACATCTAAAATGATTAATTACAAATTAAGTAAGATTATCAAAGCATAAGTTTTACTTATAAAACAATAATACAAAAATTAGAAAGAATTATAAGCAATCCAAATATATTTATAGAATTGTAACTAAAAGAAACATATTTTTCTTTTAGTTTTCTTTTTTTCTAATAATATTTGCGCCTATATTTTTAAGTTTATTTTCAAGCTTATCATAGCCTCTATCAAGATGATAAATTCTATGTACTTTTGTTATGTTTGAAGCAACCAATCCAGCAAGAACCAAAGCACTACTTGCTCTTAAATCAGTAGCCATAACATCTGTTCCTATTAGTTGATTTGGGGTGCCTGTAATAGTTGCTACTGTACCATTTAGTGCGATATTTGCTCCCATTCTTATTAGTTCGCTTACATGCATAAAACGATTTTCAAATAATTTTTCATCTACTATGCTTACTCCATTAGCCATTGTTGCTATTGCCATAAATTGTGCTTGCATATCTGTAGGAAAACCAGGGTACTCAGTGGTAGTTATATTTACAGGTTTTATATGTTTAGTAGGAAAAATTGTAACACTATTTTCCTCCCTTAAAATTTTATAACCCATCTCTTCAAATTTCGCTAATATCGCATCAAGATGCAATGGAATAATATTTTCAATTTTGATTTTTGAGTTTGTAATTGCTCCTGCACAAAGATATGTTCCTGCTTCAATTCTATCTGGAATAATTTTAAATGGCTTAAAAGGTACAAGTTTTTTATTTGTGCCTACTATTTCTATTCTGTTTGTACCAATACCTTTTATTTGTACACCTGCATCTAGTAAAATTTCGCAAAGTTGAATTACTTCTGGTTCTTTTGCGGCATTTACAATTGTTGTTTTTCCTTCTGCTAGTGTTGCTGCCATGATTATATTTTCTGTTCCAGTAACCGTAACTTTGTCAAAAACTATAGTTGCTCCTTTTAAAGCACCATCAACAGTTGCTACAATATATCCGCTTTTTAGTTCAATTTTTGCTCCCATAAGTTCAAGTGCTTTTAGATGTAAATCAACAGGTCTTTGACCTATAGCACAACCACCAGGAAGTGATACTTCACAGTGTCCAAATCTTGCAAGCAATGGACCTAATACAAGTATTGATGCCCTCATAGTTTTGACTATATCATAGGTTGCTGTTGTTTTGTTTACATTGGTAGAATCTATAACTATATCTGTATTGTTTTGATCATATTCTGTTCCAAGCATACCAAGAAGCTTAAGTAAAGTTTTTATATCTGCTACATTTGGTAGATTTGTTATTTTTACTTCATTTGAAGATAAAATTGTAGAGGCTAATAGTGGTAAAGCTGCATTTTTTGCTCCACTAATTTTTACACTTCCTGATAATTTATTTTTACCAATAATTTCTAAATAATCCAATTTTGTATGTCCTTGTATAGCTTTAATTTATTTTTGTATTGTAGTATATTTATATATTGAATAAGTTTAATTGTTTATTTGTGTCTGATAATTTAATATCTTTTGTAATTTTATCTCCAAGTTGAAAAACAAATTTTTTTGTATCTTTGTTTAAAAAAAATCTAATGCATTCATAATTATACACTGGAAGATCTGGATGAAGTCCATTTGAAATAGAAATTGTGTGGATATCTTTCAGTTTTGTTACTAATTTATCATTTACTAACTTTACATCTATTAATTCTTTTCTCCAATATTTTGATGCTTTTAATTCAAGATGAAATCTTTTTGACTGCAAAACTTCATCTAATATTGTTTTTGAAACTTGTATTTTTATGTTTGTATTTTTTATATAAATCATATGTTTTTATATTTTATTAATATATAATTTTTTTAAGACTTATAAAACTATTTAAAATTGAAGCATTTATATAATATACATCAACTGCATCTTCTAAGATAAATACATGTTTTTTCCAATCTTTTATATCATCTAAAATAGCAACTATTAGTTTTAAAATTGTTTTTCTTTTTTTTAAAGAACTAAAATCAATACCACTAAGTAGCTTAACGATAGATAGCACAACATCGCTTAATTTTTTAAATTCTTTAAAGATATAAACAAAATTACTGTATCTTTCTAGTACATATATGATTTTTTCTATTTCTTTTTCTAAATCCTTATCATTTGAAATATTTAGAAGAAGAATATCTATTTCTTCTTCTAAATCTATTAGGTTTTTTATATTTTTTTTGTTTTTAGAATATGTATCTAAAAAATTTATAGCACATACTTTCTTGTGAGATTTATTATATTCTGCCATAAGGTCTTTGCAGTTTTTTATATCTTCATCGTCCTCATCTCCCAAATCCATAAAATCATTATTATTTAAAATATTTGTTTCTTCTCCAAAATCAATAAAATCATCTTCTAATGTTGGATTTTCTATATTTTTTTTCATATTGTTATTATCTAATTCTATTTTAAAATTATTTCTCTTATTTTGTTAAATGCAGGAATTAAAACATCTTTTCTGTATTTTATAGTTTCTTGTAATAATTTATTTTTTCTAGACATAATTTTAATTTCATCATTTGACTTTTTCTTTTTCTTTAATGCATTTTTTATAATTGCTTTATAGTCTGTTTTGTCATAGCTCAGTTCAAAAACAGTCTTGCCTTCTCTTCTTGCGAACTTTATAGTATCGGAATCGTTTAAAACAATCCATTGTTTGTCTTTTCCTTCAACAAATGGCAAAAGCAATTCAAAGAAATAATCAAATTGATATTCAAGTTCTCTATGCGGTGAATATCTGCTTAATATAAAAACTATTGGTACTTCATCATTCATAGTTCTTATTTTTCTATATATTTTTTTTGCATTCATAGTATCTTGTTCACCATCACTTATTGGAATAGCTACAAGTGAAAGAACTTGATCTAATGCACTTTTTTCAAGAGCTTCTAAAAAATAAGTTGTACTTTTATTTGCACCTATATCTATTACTGCATATGAATCTTCCAATAAAATATCAATTATATTGTTTTCTAAATCACAGTTTGTAATTTTTTGTGGAGAAAATTTAATACAAGAACTCTTATTATACTTTGCTCCGTTTAAGTTTTCTTCATCAAATTCATATACCATTGTAGGTTTCATATCATTTTCAAAAGATAAAAATGGTGCAAATAGTTCATTTGAAGATGTTGTTTTTCCAACACCACCTTTGTTATTTATGACTACAATTTTTTTATTTTTCATTTCTTGCTCCTATTTATTTTTATAGTTTATCTAAAATTTCAATAAGTTTTTTAGGTATATTGTCAAGTGATTCAACAAAATCAACTCCACCCAAATCTACAGCAACACAAGGCATACCGTAAACTACACAGCTTTTTTCATCTTGGGCTATTGTTTTTGCACCAGCATTATGCATATTTAGCATTCCTTTTGCACCATCAGATCCCATACCTGTAAGTATTACGCCTAAAACATTTGCTCCGGCATATTTTGAACATGAATTAAAAAGCACATCAACACTTGGTTTGTGACCGCTTATTTTACGACCTTCTCCAATTTCTACAAAATACCTAGCACCATTTCTTTTTACTATCATATGAAAATCTCCCGGTGCAATTAGGGCTTGACCCATACTAATAGTATCTCCATTTTCTGCTTCTTTTACATCGATTTGACAATCCTCATCTAATCTTTGTGCAAATTGTTTTGTAAAACTTCCTGGCATATGTTGAACTATAACAATACCTGGAAAATTTTTTGGTAATTTTACAAGCAGTTCTTTTAGTGCGACAGTCCCTCCTGTAGAAGCACCAATAGCAATTATTTTATTGGTAGTTTCCGATAAAGAATATTGTAGTGGTTTTTCTATTTCTTTTTTTATCAGCGGTTGTTTTGATACTTGTGATTTCGCAGCTATTTTGATTTTTGAAATTAATTCTGCTTCCATCTGGTCAATACCATCATATATGTGAGAATGTGGTTTAGGGACAAAATCAAAGGCACCAGCATCAAGTGCATCAAGTGTTGTTTGCGCACCTTTTTGAGTAAGAGAAGACACCATAATTACAGGTGTTGGCAAATGTGCCATTATTTTTCTTAAAAATGTTACTCCATCCATTCTTGGCATTTCAACATCAAGGCATATTACATCAGGTCTAAGTTTTACTATCTTATCTCTAGCTATAAATGCATCAGGTGCTACTCCTACAACATCTATTTCTGCATCTTTTGATAATACATTTTTAAGTACTTCTCTCGCTGTTGCACTATCATCAACTATTAATACCCTGATTGCCATTGTATTATTTTCCTCCTGCATATTTTAATGTTATCTTGCCAGTTACACTATTTAATGCTATTCTTCTTCCTCTTATTCCGCCAATATCTTTTGCGACTATTGAAATTCTATGTTCTTCTAAAATATTTTCACAAACCATTATGTTTTTTTTGCCTATCATTAAAGATTCGTGTGTTACTTGATTTGGACTTGCTCCGCCAAATATTTTTGCTACTATATGTCTTTTGTTTGAGCCTGCTGCTATCATATCTTCTATAAGTTTATTTATGCTTACATTTCCATATTTTAAACTTTTTAGCCCCTCTCCATTCCAAAGTGGCATAAGATAATGATTCATTCCTGCTATATTTTTAATTTGATCAACTAAACAAACTGCTACGCAACTACCAAGAACAGTAGTTATTTCAGTCGGATTAACTCCTATATAAAGTTGTCCAGCATGGATATATTTTTTTTCTAATTCCACAATTGTTCCTAAAATTCTTGTGTTTCATCATTGTCAAAAAATAAATCATCTTCCATACTTAAACAACCATCTTGATTTGCTTTGAGTTTTGGTAGAGTTATTTCAAACATTGTGTATTCACCTTGTGTTGATCTAAACTTTATATTACCACTCATAAAATCGACCAGTTCTCTTACAATACTAAGACCAAGACCTTGACCTCTATGGGTTCTATTCATTCCAGAATGAGCTTGATAAAATCTTGCAAATATTTTTTCGTATTCATTTTCAGGGATACCTTCGCCATAATCTTTTACTATAAATTTTATATCATCTACACCTTCAAAAATAGATATTTCAACGGTTGAGTTTGCATTAGAAAATTCAATAGCATTTGATAATAAATTTAAAAGAATACTAAAAATTTTATTTCTATCTTGAAAAATATCATTTTCTACTTCAAAAGTTGTCTTTATTTTTGTATTTTTATTTTTTATAACATACTGCAAAATCTCTTCTATATCTTCTAGGATTTCATTAAAGTCTATTTGATTTATTTCATCTTCTAGTGTTCCTGATTCTACTTCTGATGCCATTATAATATTATTTATTTGAAAATGTAAATTTAGAGATTCTTCGTAAAGTGAATTTCCTATTAAATTCGCTTTTTCACTATTTGAATGTTTTAGTAAATTTCTAGACATTGTTATCATCGTTGCCATAGGATTATTAAATTCATTTTTAATAATAGACATAAACTTACTTCTATTTTCTTCTGCTTTTAAAAGTCTTGTATTCATTGACTCAAGATCTTTCATTAAACTCTTCATTTCATCTACAGTGTTTTCTCTTTCTAAAAATCTATTATTTATTTCATCAATTAAATCTTTGCTTGTTATTTCACTTAAATTCATTTTTTGCCTTTTTAATTAGTTTTTCTATATATTGCTGGACCAATATTTTTTAAATTACTTTTGTTGTTCATTAAACTTTCGCTGTGTCCTATGAAAAATAATCCATTGTCTACAAGTGTACTTGAAAGATTTGCTACGACTGATGCTCTTGTGGTATTATCAAAATAAATCATTACATTTCTGCAAAATACAATATCAAATTGAATTTTTTGAAACATTTCATAATTCCCAGTTACTAGATTGAATGCTTTAAAAGTAATCAAGTTTTTTATTTCATCTTTTACAGTATATGTATTTTCTATTTTATTAAAATTAAAATTTTTAATTTTCAAATATTTTGGCATCGCTCCCACTTTTTGAGCCTCGTATTTGCCATTAGAAGCTTTTTGTAAAATATCTTGAGAAATATCAGTCGCTAATATTTTTATATCCCAAGAATAAAAATCTTTCAGATGATCTTTTAAAAATATTGCGATGCTATAAGGCTCTTCTCCGCTACTACTAGCAGAAGACCAAATTCTTAATTTTCTATTTCCTTTTTTTTCTGAAATTTTTTTAAGCTCATCTTCTAAAAAATCCCACTGACCAGCTTCTCTAAAAAATGATGTTACATTTGTAGAAATAGCATTTATAAACATCATCATCTCTTCACCGCTAGTATCATTTTGTAGATATTCTAAGTAATCTTTAAAACTTTTCATTTCAAGTTTTCTAAGCCTAGCGCTTAATCGACTTTTTAATAAAGTTATTTTATGATCTGCAAGAGTTATGCCAACTTCAGTATAGATAAAATCCTGAAATAATTTAAACTCTCTTTTTGTCAGATCAATACCTAAACTCACTTTATTCTATTCCTTCCATATCGATATCAGCCCTTATTCCTTCGATATTTAAAATAAGTGCAATTTCTCCGCTTCCTAAAATAGCACCGCCAGCAATTTCTTTTATAAAAGTTAAAAATTTTCCAAGAGTTTTAACAACGACTTGTTGTCTTCCTAAAAGTCCATCAACTCTTAAAATAAATTTTCCTTTTTCATGCTCTAAGCATATCAAAGTTGATTCACTGAAATTTTTTTGCTCACAATCAAGTTTCATAAGTTTATCAAGATGTAAGACTGGTAGAATTTCTCCTCTAAAATTAAAAAATTCGCCCTTATCTTGAATATGATTTATCTCATCTTTTTTTGCTCTAAAAGATTCAACAACAGATAGTGTTGGTATTATAAATATTTCATCTCCAACATTTACTATCATCCCATCAATAATTGCTAAAGTTAGTGGTAGAATAATTTTAAAAGAAGTACCAACACCCAAAGTACTGTCAATTTCCACTTTACCTTTTAGTTCTTCGATTGAATTTTTAACTACATCAAGTCCAACTCCACGACCAGAAACATCACTAATCTCTTTTGCCATAGAAAAACCAGCATTAAATAAAAAGTCAAATATTTCTTTATTGTCTAAAATTGCATCTTCGCTACAAAGACCTCTTTGCACAGCTTTTTCAAAAATCTTTTTAGAATCAATTCCTTTTCCATCATCTTTTATTTCTATAACTATACTACCACCTTTGTGGTACGCTGACATTAAGATTTGACCTATTTTGTCTTTTCCTAAGCCTTCTCTATCTTCGTTTTTTTCCAATCCATGATCAATAGCATTTCTAACCATATGAATTAAAGGATCTGATAGTGCATCTATCATAGTTTTGTCTATTTCTGTTTCTTCGCCTGAAAAGACTAGATTGATTTCTTTTCCTGTTTTTTTAGCTGTATCTCTAGCTACTCGTTTCATTTTAAAGAAAGTATCTTTTATGGCAACCATTCTAAGACTCATAACTTTACTTTGAATAAGTTTTGTTGATTTTGCTAGAGCTTCAACATTTTGATTAATCTCTTGGTCACCCAAAGCTTTAATCTTTTCATTTTGGTGTATATAGCTTTGAGCTATTACAAGTTCTCCAACACTATCAAATAATTCATCAACTTTTTGTGACTCTATTCTAATAAAAGAGCTTGCTTGCTTTTTTATCTCTTTTGTAGCATTTTGTATCTCTTTTTTTAATTTTTTATCATCTTTTTTCTTTGGTTTTGTTTCTGTTTCTTTCTCTGTTTCTTTACTATCCTCAATTTTGTCTTCATCTTTGTCTTCGTCTTCATTTTTTATATTTAAAAAATATTTATCATTTTCATCTTTTGAAAAACAGTGAATTTTTGCTTCATGTTCATCAGCAGTAAATTCAAAAATATCCTCAATCATATCTGTAGTCTCATCTGAAATTATATATAAAGATATCTTTTTTATTATATTTTTTTCACTATCAAGAAAATCTAAAGTAGGCACTTTTTTATAATACCACATTGTCTCTATAATAGTTCCAGCTTGATTTATTAGTTTAAACAAGACTGATTGATTGTGTCCTCTAAAGTATAAATCATCATCAAAAATCATTTGAATATTATAAAGATATTTATTATCTTCTATAGCTTTTTTTATAACTTCACAAGAATCTTTTTGAAGAGATTTTAATTCTTTTTTATTGCACTCAAAATCTTGAAAAGTCATATTTTCAACGATAACATTCATATCTGCTTTTTCTTCTTCTGTATCTTCACTTTGCTCTATGTCTTTATTTTGTTTTATATTTTCACTTGGTATTGTTTTATTGCCATTTTTTAAATCAAGTTTATTTTTGATTTGTTCTAATGCTTCATTGTAGCCATCTGGCAAACCATTGATATCGTTTATTTCGTATTCAAGCACATTGCCAATGATAGTTATTGATTCAAAGCTAAGTTCAATTGTATTTTTGTCAAATAACTCAATATTGTCCCTGCATTCATCAAGCAAATCTTCAAAGTGATGTACAAATTCCCCAAGTCTTGAAAAACCAAAAGAATTAGCACTACCTTTTAAAGTGTGAACACCTCTGAAAATTTCTGATATTAGTGAAGATGGATCTTCTCCCTCTTCAATTCTCATCATTAAAATATCTAATTCATCAACAATCTCGTGAGCTTCTTCGATAAATACTTGCAAAATTCTTGCTCTTTTGTCATCCATGTTTTATCCTTCTTAAGCTTACTGTTTTTTAATGCAAGTTACAAAACCTAGACCTTGTATTTGCATTGGACTATCTACTAAATCTATTTCTAATTCTTTTTTTGTTTCCTTTAAACTCATAAGTAAAGAAATAAATCCAGATGTAAGTAAAACTTCTTTTGAAACTACACTAACTTTATCAAATTGTTCAATCTTGCTAAGCACTTCCTGAGCTAAATCATTTAACTCATTGTGTGCAATAGATAAATCAAGAAATAAACATTTATCTTTTATTTCCATAATTTATCCTTAAAATTCTTTTAAATCTGACTCATTTAAAGGCATAATATGACTTGGGTTGCTATTTTTGCTAGGCGTGCTTTTTTTAATTTTATTAGCTCCTGTACTTCTAACGCTAGTTACTGCATGCTTATTGTTACCATCATCTAATTTGCTAACATCATATCCTACCATTGTTCCGATTTCTTTTACACTTTCTATCATTGCATTTGCTTGTGCATTTAGTTCTTCTGCTGCTGCTGCTGATTCTTCAGAGTTGCTTGCCATAGTTTGTGTTACTTGATCTACTTGACCCATAGCTTTGTTTATTTGATTCATACCTTCTGTTTGTTCTTTACTTGCCATTGCTACTTCGCCGATTAGATTACCTGTTTTTTTGATTTTATCAATCATAGCTTCAAATGCTTTATTTGTTTCTTCTGTAGCTTTTGTTCCTTCTTCAACTTGAGCAACTGATTGATCGATAATAATAGCTGTTTCTTTAGCTGCTTGCGCACTTCTTTGAGCAAGATTTCTTACTTCATCTGCAACAACCGCAAAACCTAATCCATGTTCACCAGCTCTTGCTGCTTCTACCGCTGCATTAAGTGCTAGTAGATTTGTTTGAAATGCTATTTCATCAATAGTTTTAATAATATTTGCTATTTTTGAACTAGAAGTATTTATATCTTCCATTGATTTGCCTAGTTTGGTAATTTGTTCATACCCATCTTGTGCAGCTTGATTTGTGTCTTGACTTAAGATATCTGCTTCTCTTGCATTTTCAGTATTTTGTGTAATAGTTGCTGTAGTTTCTTCGATAGTTGCTGTTACTTCTTCTATAGAACTTGCTTGTTCACTACTAGCTTCTGCTAAGCTTGCTGAAGAACTTGCTATTTGAGTAGAAGCTCCAACTATTTGCATATTTCCATCGCCTATTGTTTCTACAGCATTGATAATTGGTTTTGAAATAAAATTTGATAAAAGAAAAGCGATACCTAAAATTATAGAAAGAAAAATTACTCCCATAATAACAGCAGCATTTCTTAATGCATCAATTGGAATATCAACTTCAGCTAACTCTATTTCTGATATGATTGCCCAAGTTATGCCATTAAAACTAACTGAATCATAAGAACTTAACACATCATTTCCATTATAATCTTTAATAATTTTTGTATCTGATTGACCATTAAAAGCATTTCTAGTAGCATCAGTTTTTACACTACCTTTTGATTGATTTGCAAATGAAGCTTTTAAACTATGATTTTGTGGGTCTAAAAAACTATCACTTCTCATTAAATAATCTTTTCCAACTACATAAGTTTCACCTGTCTTGCCTAAGCCATCTCTAGTTTGCATTATTTTATTTATTACAGCATTTTTAATTCTTATGGCTATAACAGCAATCATCTTACCATCAACATACACAGGAGCTCCCATAAAAATCGATGCTTTTCCATCAAGTCCAATATAAGGTTTGGTATCTGCAAAAGCTGGTTTTCTTGTATTTGTAACTTTTTTCCATATTTCTCCCAAACCACTATCCTGATAATTGCTAGATTTTAAACCAACATTTTCACCTAAATCTTTTCGAGCCTTAACTGTTGCCATAACATGACCATGTTTTGCACACATTAAATATATGTCATCATAATTGTAGCTTTCTAACATGCTTTTGAAAAACGGTAGATATTTGTCATAAACTTTTAAAACATCAGGATGATTTGTGATACTAAAATCAGCCTTTGGTTGAATATTGTTTTTATCATGTAGTACTTTTAATTCTTTTGCCAAATTAATAGTATTCGCATTTAGTGCAACGATTTTAAGATCAGCTTCTCTATATTGTAAATATTCAGCAAGCTGTATTTTTTTAAGAGCATTAATCGCTGTTAATTTTGCAAAAGCTTCTTCATGCAAAGAACTTTCTGCATCAAAATATGATTTTATACCCATTGATAAAAATGGTAAAGTACCAACAAGCAGTAAAGCTGTTATTAATTGCTTTTTAAGTGTCATTTTCATTTCATTTCCTTTTAATTATTGTTATCATGTACGCTAGAAATAGAATCTAGTTCATCTTCACTAAATACTTTTTCAAGATCAACTATCATAGCTATCTTATCTTCCATTTTTGCCATAGATTTTAAAAATGATGTATCTATTCCAGTACCAAATTTTGGAGCAGGAGAAAGTTTTTCTTCATCTATGTTTATAACTTCGGATGTCTTATCTACAATAAAGCCAATTGATACATCTTCGACTTCTACTATTATGATAGTTGTATCTTTTGTATGGGTAATTTCTCCCATATCAAATTTAATTCTGATATCAACTACTGGTATCACTTGTCCTCTAAGATTAATCACACCCTTTATAAAAGGTGGGACTAAAGGAACATTTGTGATTTTCATAATAGCTACAATTTCTTTGACTTTTAAGATTTCAAGTCCATAAACTTCATCAGCAATTTCAAAAGTAAGATACTTTTGACTGTTGCTAGCAAGCTTAGCTAAACTACTGTGTACTTCACTCATTTTCTTCCTTTTTTAATTTGTATCTAAATACCCAAAACTTTTCTTGTCGCCATAACAATTTTTTTGTCACTAAAAGGCTTGACAACCCAACCAGCAATTCCGATTGATTTACCTTTTTGTTTCATTTCTGGTGAACTTTCTGTTGTTAAAGCTACGATTGGTTTGTTTTTAATAGTACCAATTGTTTTTAGGCGACTTGCTAATTCTAAGCCATTCATTTGAGGCATATTAATATCAGTAAATAATAAATCGTAAGTTACTGCACCTTTTTCTACTAATTCTAACAATTCTAGCGGATTGCTGTAATAGGAAAAATTAATACTCCCATTTTCTACCAACTCTTCAAGTGCCATCTCTACGCTTATTAGTATAGTTTTACTATCATCTACAAATACGACATTCTTTGCCATAAATAACCTCCTTGTTAACTTGTAATATAAGTTTATTATAAAAAAGTGTCAAAAGTGTGTTGTTAAGATATTTCTTAACAACACACTTTTGACACACCAAAATTTAACTATTTTTATTAATCAAATCCCTTAGTTGGATACAACTATTTAAAGAAGAAGCATTTATATAAAAAACATCTATCGCATCTTGTTCTATAAATACATGTTCTTTCCAAGTAGATAAATCACCCAAAAATGCCTTAATAAATTCTGCTATAAGCAATATATGCTTGTCATCAATTTTATGAAAATCAGTGCTTTCTATTGTGTTTGACAGTATTGCCATAGAAGTTGATAATTCATAAAAATCTAAAAAAGTATTTAAAAAAGTTGAATATTTTCGAAGTGCCATAATTATACTTTCAGTATGCAATACAAGGCTTGATTCATCAAGTGTTTCTATTACTTCTACAACAATATCATCTATCTCTTCAATATCTTCTAGAATAAAACTCAAATCATCATAATCATCTAAAAATTCTGTTGCACTAATTTGTTGATGAGATTCATTAAAATCTTCCATCATATTTTTTTGTTCATCTATGCTATTGTCATCAAAATCATCATCAAAGTCATCAAAGTCAAAAAAATCATCATCATCTTCTTTTTTCTCAACATATCTATCAAACATTGCTTTGATAGCTCTATCACTTACTGGCTTTGTGACATAAGCATTTGCGCCTAATTTTTTTGCTTTTAGTTTTGTTTCTTTGTCGCCTAATGCAGTAACCATAATAATTATAGGTTGTTTTTCTATGTCAGAGTTTCTTATTGTTTCCAATGCTTCGGTGCCATCCATAACTGGCATCATAATATCCATAAAAACTATATCATAATCTTTTTGTTTTGTCATTTCTACGGAAACTTGTCCATTGTTAGCTTCATCAATATTATAAGCATCATTCATATCATTGTCTTCAAAATACTCTTCTGTTAATAATTCCAAAACACCAATATTACTTTTTACATCATCAACTGCTAAAATATTTAATATTTTATTCATCTTTTTGTACCTAACTTTTTATTATATCACTATCCTAATGCTATCAAAATTTTACTAATAGTTTTATTTATCTAAAATGCTAATCACTTCTTCAATCCTTTTAGAATAAATTTTGCACCGCCAAGCAATGATGAATCATTAACATACACTTCTTTGTTCCAACTATCTGAAATTAGTTTTGCCAAATAAAGACCAAGTCCAGTGCCTTTTCTCACTCTGTTTAGATATTTTTTATCTATCTGTTCAAACTGATTAAAAACAATTTTTTTATCCTCTTCATCTATCCCTTTTCCATCATCTTCGACAGATAATATAAAACTATTTTCTTCTGTTTCTTTAAGTATAATATGTATTTTAGAATCTGCATATTTTAAAGCATTTGAATAAAAATTTTCAAATATCATAATAAAAGCATTTTGATCACCATTTATTTTAATAGAGTCAAGCTCGCAAGTTGTGTGTTTTTTATACATTGTTTTATATCTTTTTATTATTGAATTTATTATTATTTTTGGTTCAAATTCAATTTCATTTAATATAATTTTTCCAGTTTTGTATTTTGATACCTCAAGTAGTGTTTCTATAAGTGAAAATTGAGCAAGACCGTTTGATTTAATTTTTTCAGATAAGTCTATCATTTTGTCAATTTTTTTATCTGTTAAATTTTTTTGTAAATTTCTATGAATATAATCCGAAAAATTTATTATAGCGTGAAGTGGTGTTTTTAATTCATGTGTAAAAATAGAAATAACATCGTCTTTAAATAAATTCAATTCTTTTGATTTTATTTCTAATTCTTTTGATAAATTTTTTGATAAATTTTCAAACTTTATTTTGTCTTTTTTTACTTTTAAAGTAGTAAGAATATCAATAATAGATTTAAAAAAATTTTCTCCATTTATTGGTTTTATTAAAAATTTATCTATTCTCATATCAATTGCTTTAATAAAAAAAGCTGTATCAGTGTATGCTGTAATCAAAACAATAGGTATGTCTTTATTTTTTTCTTTTATTATTTCAGCAAATTTTAAACCATCTATTTCTGGCATATTAATATCTGTTAAAATTATATCAACATCATATTTATCAAAAAGTTTTAATCCAACGGCACCATTTTCTCCTGAATAAACATTTTTAAATAATTTTTTTAAAAAAGAAACAAATTCCTCTCTAAGTTTATCTTCATCTTCAAGATATAAAATATTAAATTCAGAAGCTAATTTTATCAAATCTTTTGCGTTTGTTATGCTCATATAGAAGTATAGCATAACTTTTTGCAATTTAATATTTTCTTATTTTTATCAAATTCTAATCTTTGTTGTTGTAGTATAGTTACATTATAAAAAATAAACAAGGAGACCATAAGATGAAAGAAATAAATTTTTCAAATGTAAATCCAAATGATTTTACACAAAAAGATTTAATGCTTCACTTACTACAAGTGTCTCAACATTCAGTTACAAGAGAAGATATAAAAGAAGATATCTCAAAGGTTGAAGTTAATATTGCAAAAGTTGAAACCAATCTTTTTAAAGTTGAGACTAGCTTAAAAGAAGATATTGCAAAAGTTGAAACCAATCTTTTTAAAGTTGAGACTAGCTTAAAAGAAGA
>JAOZVJ010000042.1 GCA_029938215.1 Arcobacteraceae bacterium
CCATGAGAGAAACGGATGGTTTTTTTAAACTTATCGTTACAAATGAAGAAAATCCGCAAGTTCTTGGAATGCGAGCTGCCGGTCTTCAAGCAGCAGCATCCATTATGTATATAGCTACTGTGATTGATCATAAAAAAAATCTTAAAGATATTTTAAAAACTGTACATCCACATCCAAGTATGACAGAAGGTATTCAGGAATGCTTAAGAACTTTGGTTGGTAAACCTATATTAAAACCAGAAGCTTTTCCAAATCATATTAATTTTAAGATATGGGAGCCATAAAATCTAATTTTCACAAAAGGAAAAAAATGGACACAATACTTTTAAAAATAGCAAAACAATCTATCATTGATTCTCTTAATGGACAAAATACGATTGACAAAAATGCTTTGTTAGAAAAATTTCCAGAACTTGATGAGCAACGAGCAACATTTGTAACTCTTAATAAAAATGGTAATTTAAGGGGATGTATAGGTTCGCTTGTAGCACATCGTACGCTTTTGGAAGATATTATTTCAAATGCAAAATCAGCTGCTTTTAATGATCCAAGATTTAAGCCGCTTCAAGCTGAAGAGTTTAATCAAATTGATGTAGAACTTTCAATACTAAGCGTTCCAAAACTACTAAAATATGATGATGTTGCGGATCTTAAATCAAAAGTTATAATTGGAGAAGACGGTATAATTTTACGATTAGATGGTCGTCAAGCAACTTTTTTACCGCAAGTATGGGAACAATTACCTACTTTTGAAATATTTTTTGAACATCTTTGTAAAAAAGCAGGGCTTGAAGGTGATTGTTTACAGCGACATCCTGAAATTTATCATTATCAAGCTCAAAAGATAAAATAATGGAATTTTACAAATCCGCAGATGACCGCTTTATTTGTTTGCTGTGCAGTCATTATTGTAAACTAAAAAAAGGACAAACTGGTATTTGTGGCGTAAATAAAAACACTGGGAATAAAATAGAAAATTTAGTATATGGATATCCTACAACTTTACATATTGACCCAATAGAGAAAAAGCCACTTTATCATTTTCTTCCAAATACAAAATCATTTTCAATAGGAACGGTTGGTTGTAATTTTCATTGTAAGTTTTGTCAAAATTGGGGAATTTCACAAGAAAAACACATCAATAAGGATCGTTATTTTTCACCAAAAGAAATCGCAGATTTAGCTTATAAAAATGACTGCAAATCAATAGCATACACTTATAATGAACCAACTATTTTTTATCCTTACGCAAAAGATATCGCAATAGAAGCAAAAAAACTTGGAATAAAAAATATTTATGTCAGTAATGGTTATGAATCAACAGAAGTGATAAATGATATGAAAGGTCTTATAGATGCTGCAAATATTGACCTTAAGTCATTTGATGCAAAATACTATAAGCACAATCTTGGTGGAGAATTAGAAAAAATACTTGAAAATCTAAAGCTTTTTAAGAAAAATGGTATTTGGATAGAAGTTACAACTTTGATTGTACCAACACAAAACGATAGCGATGAAGAGCTGGAAAAAATTGCTAATTTTATAGCCACAGAATTAGGAGAGCAAACTCCATGGCATATTTCAGCATTTCATCCTGATTATAAAGAATTAGAACTTCCAAGAACTCCTTTTGAAACATTAAAAAAAGCTTATAACATAGGAAAAAAAGCTGGTTTAAAATATGTTTATATTGGAAATGTTGGTTATGAAAACCCAACTGTTTGTTCATCTTGTGGCGAAACACTTATCGATAGAGAATATTTTAATGTAACAAAAAATAATCTTACAAATGGAAAATGTTCAAAATGCGGAAAAAAATTAGAAGGAGTTTTTATGAATTTTAGAGAAAATGCGGTTGCTGGAACATTTTATCCAAATAATTGCGATGAAATAAAAAAATACATTAATCGTTTTAATGAAATACTTGACAATGCAAATTATAATGCAAATTTGGATTTTACACCAAGAGCGATAATCAGTCCTCATGCTGGATATGTGTATAGTGGCTTTACTGCTAATATTGCATTTAAAACTTTATGGCAAAATAATTTAAAAGTCAAAAGAATTGTAGTAATAGGTCCTAGTCACAAAGTATATTTAGAAGGTGCTTCCGTGGCACTTTATGAAGACTATAAAACTCCTTGTAAAGATTTAAAGATTGATTTGAATTATAGTAAAAAGATATCTGAACAATTTGATTTTCTTATGTTTAATCAAGAAGCACATAAGGAACATTCTACAGAAACACAGATGCCTTTTGTGCAATATTATTTTGACAATATTGAAGTAGTGGAAATAATTTATGGAAAAATTGATTATAAAAATATTACCGAATTGATTGATTTTATTCTCAAAGATGAAGAAAATGCTATTGTGATAAGTACAGATTTAAGTCATTTTTATACTCAAGAAAATGCCAAAAAACTTGATACAATTTGTGTAAACGCTATTGCAAAATTAGACAATAATATTCTTAATAAAGGTTGTGAAGCGTGTGGAATACTAGGTATAAAGTCTATTATTGAGTCTGCTTCTAAGGCAGGATTTCAAAGTAAAGTATTGGACTATAGGACAAGTTATGATACTACTGGTGATGATAGTAGGGTTGTTGGATATTGTTCTTGTGTGATTGGTTAGTGTATAATAATAAAATCACACATCATTAAAACAACTTAATGATGTGTGATTATGTGAAGTAAAGAATTTATTTATTCTTTACTTTTCTGATCTTCAACTTTTTTAGTTTCAGCTTTTTTAACTTCAGTTTTTTTTGTTTCAGTTTTCTTCTCTTCATGTGGATTTACTTCTGGAGCATATACCCATGACGGTGGATTTTGATAATTAGGCATAAGATCATTCTCTGTTTTTCCAAGAGGAATAATATACTCTTTTGTTTTATTTTCAATTTTAACACTTTTCTTAGCAGTATATCCTGCACCTTTTTCCTGATCCATAGCACTAAATACTTGTATATCATCAGGATTACCAATACCAGCTCCTGCTAAATCAACTTTTGCAGAGTGACAAGTAGCACATAAATTTTGTATCGCTTCTCCAGATTTACCAACATTTACTCTAAGATATGCAAAATTTGGATTTGAAGGATGTACTTCATGACAACTTACACAATCTAAAAGACCACTTTTTAATAAATTATCAGGAACACTTGCAATTTTTGGATTTGGTTTCATTCCAATAGGATGAGTAGAATGCAAATGAATAGGTCTTATTCCAGCACCACCATATTCAGGCAAATGATGACAGCCAAGACAGTTTCTTGCTACTAACTTATCTAGCGTTTCCTCTGTTAAAGGATTTTTCATCTTTGTATTTTTTACAGCAAGAAGCTTATGATCTATAGCAAAGTGCGTACTGTGACAACCAAGACAATCAAGCCCTCCATGTGGACCATATGCAAAAAGCCCAGTTGTTATTGCAAAGATAGCAATAAATATTATTTTCATTTGATTCATAATTAACTCCCGTTTTTGTTTTTCTTTATTTGCCAAAAGTATTGATAAAATAAGAAAATATGTTGTTATTGTATAATAAAATCATTTAAATAAAAATTATTTATAAGTTAAATTTAATTTTTGTATAATTTATTTTTCATAAATTTTAAAATATTTTCCCTTTATTCTTCCATTTGACAGTCCATCTAAAGCTTTTTTTACAACATTTGTTCTTACTGCTACATATGAACAGCGTTCCATAATATCTATTTTTCCTATATCGTTTTTATCCAAGCCTATGTTTGCTGTTAATGCTCCTAAAATATCGCCTGCTCTAACTTTTGATTTCTTGCCGCCATTAATATATAGAGTTCTCCATTCCGAAGTTAATTTAAAATCATAATTTATTTTTTCATCTTTTAATGATTTTAATTCAAAGTTTAATTCTATATAGTCTTGTATATCTTCAAAAAGTTCAGTATCTGTAGAACCAACCAAAGATACAGCATTGCCACTTTTACCAGCTCTTGCTGTTCTTCCAATTCTGTGCGTGTAAACTTCACTGTCAAAAGGCAAATCATAATTGATAACTAAATCTAAGTTATCAATATCCAATCCTCTAGCAGCAACATCTGTAGCTATCAATATAGGATAACTTTTGTTTGCAAATAAAACTAAGCATTCTGTTCTGTCTCTTTGCTCCAAGTCACTATGAAGAACTAAAACATCCAAACCAAAATCTTCAAAATCATCTGCTAAATTATCACAAGCAATTTTAGTATTGCAAAATATCACAGTTGAAGTTGGTTTAAAATTATTTAAAATTTTTAATATGGCATCTTTTTTTTCACCATCTTTGTTTATTTCGTAAAAAGATTGATTGATTATTGATTTTTCATGTACTGTATCAATTTCGACCGTTATAGGATTGTTCATAATATTTTGGCTTAAATTATTTATATTATCAGGATAAGTTGCTGAAAACAAAAGAGTTTGCCTTTGTTTTGGCAAAAAATCTATTATTGAATTAATATCATCATTAAAACCCATATCAAGCATTCTATCTGCTTCATCAAGCACAAGAGTATTTATATCGTTTGGTAAAAAATTTTCTTCGCTTAAATGTTTTAAAATTCGCCCAGGAGTACCAACTATAATATGTGCTTGATGAGAAAGTGAATGCACCTGTGGTTTATAAGGAACTCCTCCGCATAATGTCGTAATTTTAACATTGTGTGTAAATTTTGCTATTAATCTTAATTCTTTTGCCACTTGGTCTGCCAATTCTCTTGTAGGACATAAAATCATGGATTGAATTCTAAATTTTTTTACATTTAGTTTATCTAAAAGCGTAATCCCAAAAGCAGCAGTTTTTCCACTTCCTGTTTTTGCTTTCGCGATTAAATCTTTATTTTCCAAAGTATACGGTAAAGATTTTTCTTGTATAGGTGTCATAAACTCATACCCAATAGAATTTAAATTTTGTATCATCTCTTTGCTAAGTGGTAGATTATAGAAGTTTTTATTTGTCATATGGAAGTATAACTCAAACTATACAATAGAAACTTAAAGTGTGATTTTATAATAAGTTTTTAGTATAAATCTTAATTGTTATTATAATTAAAAAATAAATGTAAGTTTATGATTTTATTAGTAACTTTTGGATATAATCGTGAAATTATAAAAAGGGCAAATATGAAACAAAGAATTCTTGTAAAATTTTCTGGTGAAGCATTAGCTGGCGAGAGTGGCTATGGAATTGATACTCAGATTTTAGATTATATTGCTCGTGAAATAAAACAATTGGTTGATAACAATATTGAAGTTGGCATTGTTATTGGCGGTGGTAATATCATAAGAGGCGTTAGTGCAGCAGAAGATGGTGTAATCAAAAGAACCAGTGGTGATTATATGGGTATGCTGGCAACTGTAGTAAACGGTATAGCAATGCAAGAAGCATTAGAGCATATTGGTCTTGAAGCAAGGTTACAAACTGCTATTAAGATGGAACAAATTGCAGAATCTTTTATTGTTCGTCGTGCAAAAAGACATCTTGAAAAAGGAAGGGTTGTAATTTTTAGTGCTGGTACTGGAAATCCATTTTTTACTACAGATACAGCTGCAACACTACGAGCAACAGAAATTGATGCAACGATGTTAATAAAAGCAACAAAAGTAGATGGTATTTACGACAAAGATCCTATGAAATTTGAAAATGCTACCAAGCTTGACACAATAAGTTATGATGATGCTTTAAAAGACCATATTAAAGTAATGGATGATACTGCAATTGCACTTGCAAAAGAGAATAAATTGCCAATTATAGTAGCAAATATGAATGAAAAGGGAAATCTTCTTAAGATAATAAAAGGTGATTTTTCCAAGTGTTCAGTAGTAAAATAAAATAATTATAAAAAATAAAGAGGAAATAAAAATATGAGAATAGAAGAGATTGTATCAAAAGCATTAGAAAAAGTTAATAATGATAGATATGTTTTATCTTTGGCAGTAGGACAAAGAGCAGATGAATTATCAAAAGGGGCAAAACCTTTGCTTGAAAATTCAACAGTTAAGAATATGAAATATACAGATATCGCAATAAATGAAATAGCAAGTGGCGTATTGTCTATTGAAGGTTTTGCAGAAAAAATATAAAAAGTATTCTTTTGGATTCTTTTCTAACAAATTTAAAAAATATAGCAGATATTGATTCTGCCGTAAAAGAATTAAGTTTAAGAATTAATTTTACTCAGTCTATTGAGTCTGCACTTTTATTTTGCATAAAAGCACATCAAAATCAATTTAGAAAAAGTGGTGAACCATATGCGGTTCATCCTATTTTAGTGGCATTAATAACAGCTTATTTTAGCAATGATGAAAAAATGGTAGTTTCTGCTTTATTGCACGATATAGTTGAAGACACGCAATATGATTTGGAAGATATTAGATTAAAATACGATGATGATATTGCACATATGGTTGATGGACTTACTAAAATAACAGAAATCAGAGAGCATGAATTTTCAACAACTTCTTCAAATAAGAGATTGTTAGCTTCAGCTTTATCTTTTAGAAAAATGTTAATTGCTTCAATTGATGATGTTAGAGTGTTAGTAATAAAACTTTGCGATAGAATTCATAATATGCTAACTTTAGATGCTTTATCAAAAGATAAACAAATACGAATAGCAGAAGAAACATTAGTTGTATATGCACCAATAGCCCATAGATTGGGAATATCAATTCTTAAAAATTCATTGGAAGATTTGGCTTTTTATTATTTATATCCGCAAGAATATAAAGAAATTGATGATTATATTAAAAATTACCAACAAAAAATTCAATTAAATTTTAATAATTTTGTATCAAAAACAAAAGATATTTTGCAAAAAACAGGCTATATTGAAGAAAAAATTCAAATTTTAAGCAGAATAAAACATCACTATTCTATATATTTAAAAATGCAAAGAAAAGGTATTAGTATTGATGAAGTACTTGATCTTATGGCAATTAGAATTATAGTAGAAAATGAACTAGATTGTTATAAAGTTTTAGGATTGATGCATATTAATTATAAGCCTTTAATAGCAAGATTTAAAGACTATGTTTCAACACCTAAAGAAAATGGTTATAAAACTATTCATACTACTGTATTCCATGATTCAAAAATATATGAAGTTCAAATTAGAACAGTTGATATGCATAATATCGCAGAATATGGTGTGGCTGCTCATTGGAAATATAAAAATTCTGAACAATTATCGCAAGATATAAATCTTGATTGGCTATATGCCCTAGAGTCAAGCAGTGAAGATCCAGAAGAAAATTATACTGATGCAAAACAAGATTTATCTACTGAAGATATTGTAGTATATTCTCCAAAGGGAGATACTTTTACTTTACCAAGAGGTGCAACAGCACTAGATTTTGCCTATAAAATACATACAGATGTTGGAAATAAGGCATTATATGTAACTATTAATAAAACCAAAAAACCACTTTTAACTCAATTAAAAATTGGCGATATTATTTCAATTAAAACAGGAGAAAAATCAAATCCTAGATGTAGCTGGATGGATATGGTTATCACAAGTAAATCTAAAAAAGCTATTAAATATTTATGCTCCCAAAGAATGAAAGATATTGATGAGCTAACAGGAAGAAATATTATAAATACTATTTTTTCAAGATTTGACAACAATGTGGCTGGTGCAATAGAAGTATATCAATTAAAAAAAGTACCACATATTTTAGATCAACTTAAAAATATAAAAAGAAGAATTGAAAAAAATATTCGTAAAAAAAGTTTATTTAATAGAATTAAAGTACAAAAATTAACTTTAAAAAAATATACTTTAGAAAATATTGTAATAAATTCAAATTTCAGTATAAATTCAGTATCATTTGACCATTGTTGTCATCCAAAATTTGGCGATGAAATTGTAGCTTTTAAAGAAGATAAAACAGCAATAATTCATCATAAATTATGTGATACTGCGTATGAAAAAATACGCTTAGGACACAAAATGTTATTTTGTGAATGGGTACGAGATAAATTTTATATTTATAAAATGGTTGTTAGTTTACCAAATGCTAGAGGCGAGATGGCAAGGTTTTTAACATATTTAGCTTCAAATGAAGTTACAATATTGTTTATTGAATATGGCAAAGAAAAACATAATGAGAGCCAATATTGTGCTATAAATTTTGAAATTAATAATAGCAATCAAGAAAAAGTAGAAAAAATGGTAGAAAAAAAAGCAAAAATAATAGACTTTTATTCTGCAAAAGATGCGTATAATAAATAAGTAAAAGGTAAGAAAAAAGTATGGAAAGTAAAATCAAAGAAGCTTTATCGGAAATTCAAAGAGGAACGGCTGAAATAATAGATGATAAAGCTATAGAAAAACTTATAAGAAATTATTTTGAAAATGATGAAAATTATTATGTAAAAGCTGGATTTGATCCAACAGCTCCAGATTTGCATTTAGGTCATATTGTGCTACTTCAAAAGTTAGCTATATTTCAAAAGTATGGAGGAATTGTTCAATTTTTGATAGGTGATTTTACGGCTACAATAGGAGATCCTACTGGTAAAAATATTACAAGAAAAGTTTTAACAAAAGAAGAAGTTAAAAAAAATATACAAAGCTATACAACGCAAGCTTTTAAAATTTTGGATAAAAACAAAACAGAAGTGGTTTATAACAATGATTGGCTTGGTAAATTGAAACCTTTAGAAATGCTTGAGCTTTTATCAAAAAGAACAGTGGCTCGAATGTTAGAAAGAGATGATTTTAAAAAAAGATATAAAAATGAAGACGATATAGCAATACATGAATTTACTTATCCTCTTTTGCAAGGGTATGATAGTGTTTATTTAAAATCAGATATTGAGATAGGCGGAACAGACCAAAAATTTAATCTTTTAATGGGACGGCATTTACAAAAATCTTATAATATAAACAAACAGCAAGCAGTTTTAATGATGCCAATTCTTGAAGGACTTGATGGCGTTCAAAAAATGTCTAAATCACTTGGAAACTATATAGGTGTAACAGATGAACCAAATGATATGTTTGGTAAAATATTATCAATATCTGATAATCTTATGTGGAGATACTATGAACTTTTATCAGCAAAAAGCCTAAAGAGCATAGAAGCACTTAAAAGTGGAGTTGAAGATAAATCTTTGCATCCAAAAGCCATAAAAGATATGTTGGCAATGGAAATTGTTGATAGATTTCATGGTGATGGTGTTGGTGGAATTGCAAGAGATGAATTTTCTAAAATATTTGCAAAAAAGGATATACCTACAAATATGGAAGAATTTTCTATAAAAGTAGGGACTGGTATATTGCAGGCTTTGGTTGCTTGTGGTTTGGAAAAATCAACATCTCAAGCTAGGAGAGATATAAAAGCTGGAGCTGTTAAAGTAGATCAACAAAAAATTGAAGATGAAAAATTAATTTTAGAAATTGGAGATTTTGTTTTGCAAAAAGGCAAAAAAAATTTCGCAAAAATAATAGTAAAATAAGGCATAAAATGAAATCACTAAAAATTGGTAAATACGAAATTGCAAAGCCTATAATTCAGGGTGGTATGGGGCTAGGTATAAGTTGGGATAAATTATCTGGAAATGTATCACTTGAAGGTGGACTTGGCGTAATAAGCGCTGTTGGAACTGGATATTATCAAAATAAAAAATTTTCACATAAAAATATTCAAGATAAGCCTTATTCTGAGGAAAATTTTTATTCTAAAGACGCATTATTTGAAATTATTAAAAATGCAAGAGCTATATGTGGTGATGCTCCGCTTGCTATAAACGCATTATATGCTTCAAATGATTATGGAAGAACCGTAAAAGAGGCTTGTGAAGCTGGAATAGATATCGTAATAACAGGAGCTGGGATTCCTACAAATATGCCTGAGTTTACAAAAGATTATCCTGATGTTGCTTTAATTCCTATTGTAAGTAGTGCGAGAGCTTTGAGTCTTATTTGTAGAAAATGGAAAAAACATGGTAAGATTCCTGATGCAGTTATCGTAGAAGGTCCTTTGAGTGGTGGACATCAAGGTTTTAATTATGAACAATGTTCTCAAGAAGAATATCAATTAGAAAATATTATTTTGCCAGTGATCGAAGAAGCAAAAAAATGGGGAAATATTCCTGTGATTGCGGCGGGAGGTATTTGGGATAAAAATGACATTGATAAATTTTTAAATTTAGGTTGTTCAGGGATACAAATGGCGACAAGATTTATAGGAACTTTTGAGTGTGATGCTTCTGAAGAATTTAAAAATGTTTTACTAAAAGCTTCAAAAGATGATATACAATTATTCAAATCACCAGTTGGACTACCAGCGAGGGGTGTAAGAACAAATCTACAAACAATGATTGAAAATAAAACAGCACCAAAAGTAGCTTGTATTAGTAATTGCGTTGCTCCTTGCAAAAAAGGAATAGAAGCAAAAGCCGTTGGTTATTGTATAGCTGATAGACTTAGTGCTGCTTATAATGGAGATGTTGAAACTGGATTGTTTTTTACTGGAACAAATGGTTATCGTCTTGATAAACTAATAAGTGTAAAAGAATTGATGAAAAATCTCATAAATGGTGAATAATTAATTTGCTAAATCTATTAAGATTATTTCTGATTCTAATTTGTTTTTCTTTATATTTGGATGCAAAGTCTTCTACTTCATATGCTTCTAAGTATAACGAAGCAAGACGAAATTACACAAGTATAATTGGTCTTGATAATAAAACAAAAGAGATAAAATATCTTAAGCAGATGGTGTATTACGGAGCCAAACTAAATATTAATATAACTAGATATAAAAAAGAATTAAAAAGATTAGATAAAAATATAAAAATATCAATTCCCGTTAAAGTAAAAACAAAATCCAAAAATCCAAAATATTCTATTAAAACAGTTGTACAAAATAAAAATCAAATAACAATAGCATTTAATAAAAATATATCAAAAAAAGATATAAAATATTTTACAAGAAAAGGCAAAAAAAATTTTCAATATGTTTTTGATCTAAAAGGAAGATTTAAAGATGCAAAACCTACTGTCTTGAAAATGAAAAATATTGATAGAATTAAAATAGTTCAATATAGGTTTAATACGCTAAGAATTGTTTTAATAAATAAATCAAGATTAAAACCAATTTATATACTTGGTAAAAAGAAAATTACAATAAAAATAAAATCAAAAGAAAAAACAAAGAAAAAAATAAAAAAAGCACTAGTTAAAAAATTAAAACATTCAAGTATAAAAAGAAAAACAATAGTTATAGATGCTGGACATGGTGGAAAAGATGCAGGAGCAGTAGGACCTTTTAGAAGATATGAAAAAACAGTAACCTTAAAAGTCAGTATTTATTTACATAGAATATTAAAACAAAATGGATATAATGTTTATCTTACAAGAAGTAGAGATAGATTTGTTTCATTAAGATATAGAACAAAATTGGCAAATAAAAAAAAAGCAGATATGTTTATATCAATTCATGCAAATGCAGCAGGCAAATCAAGAGTAAAAAAAGCTAAAGGAATCGAAACTTATTTTTTATCTCCAGCTAGAAGCGCAAGAGCAAAAAGAGTAGCAGCTTTAGAAAATAAAGGTGATATGAACTCTATGGCATGGAGTAGTCAAAGTACATTTTTAACAGTTTTAAATCAGGGAAAAATTACAGCATCGAATAAAATGGCAATAGATATCCAAAGAAATATGCTTTATAAATTAAGAAAGAAATATGGTAAAAATGCAATTAGAGATGGAGGAGTTAGAGAAGGTCCTTTTTGGGTACTAGTAGGCGCTCAAATGCCATCTATTTTAATAGAAGTTGGCTATATATCACATTTAGAGGAAGGTAAAAGGATATATTCCTCTACTTATCAAAAACTTATAGCCAAAGCAATAGCTAATGGGATAGATTCTTATTTTCTAAAAAATCAATAATATTAATAATTAGTTTTGATTGTTTTTTTCTTATTCTAGGCAGTTGCTTTATACTAAAAAATTTTACTTTACTATTTTCCCGTGACAAATAATTGTTTTGTAAAATATCATTTGTAAAAAATAAATCTATCTTTTTTATTTTATTCATATTAACCAAATAAATACCTATATCTTTTTCATAATTTAATTGCTCAAAATATTTCTCAAAAAATTTAATAGATGTCTCTATGCTACTTTCTTCAAAAAATTCTCTTTGAGCAGTTTGCTTATTTGTTTCATTTGTTTCTTGAACACCTTTTAAAAATCCCCATTTTTTTTTACTAAGTACAGATTTGCATAAAAGAATTTTTATATCATCTTTTTCTACTCTATATAAACAAATTCCATAAGCTTTTATTTTTTTAACAATCATCTATATCACTCTTCTTGTGTATAAAATATAAATAATAAAAAACAATATAAAAACTGGCAAAAAAATAGCAATCTCTGCCAAAATGACACCACCTACAGATAGTTTTTGAAGCAAAAACATTATTCCCCAAATTAATAGCGTTGAAAAAATTGATATTGAAATAAATCTTCCCATATTAAAAAATCTACTACTAGCACTACTGTACATAAAAATTAAAATAATTAACGGTACAACAAAAAACGGTGTAACTATATGAGAATACAATATAGCTTTTATTTTATTTGTATTAAAATCTTGATTTTCAAGTAATGCTATAGCATAAATTGCATCGAATATAGAAAAATATGTTTTGGTTTTATATACATTATTAATGATTTTTGGTTCAAATCCTTCTAAAGTATAAAGAAATTTTTCATAAGTAACTTCTATTTTTGAAGTATCCCAATTTATATCTTTTGGTTTTTTAATAATTTTAGCATCAAGCACATACCATCTTTTATTTTGATAATAAGCTTTTTTTGCAATAATTGTTTCAATAAGATTGTTGTTTTTAATTTTATAAATATGAATACCAACCGCTTTTTTTTCTAAAGGGTAAAGTTTTTTAAAATATACAAAATAATCATCATATTTTAAAAAGATATTTGTTTTTTCACTTACAAAAAATGTATTATTTAGTATTTTTGTTTTTTGCTCATAAGAATAAGCAAGTGGTGTTGTTTGCAAACCAATTAATATAAGAGATATAAATATTGAAATATTTATTATTGGTTTTAATAAATCTTTTTTAGAAATTCCAAGAGAATAAAAACTAACTATTTCATTGTTTTTAATAAAAAAAGTTAGAGCAACAATCCAGCCAAAAATAATTGACAAAGGTAAAGTTATAGTTAAAGTGAAAAAACCATTATAAAGTAAATATAGAAGTTGTAAATTTGCTGATTGTGGTAAATTTTTAACATTTTGCAAAAAGTCAATTCCTATAAAAAACATTTCCAGAGAAAAAAGAATAATAAAAAAATATTTTAAATATTTAAGTAAAATATATTTTGTAAAAATACGCAATTTATTACCTCTTTGTTGTATATTGCGATTTTACCTCTTCTAATGAAATCTTTTGAATAGCATCTATGGAATTAATCACATGTGATATGATACTATTAATTTCGTTTAATTCGTCTTTAGTGAAGTCATGTAAAACATAATTTGCTATTTGTAATTTATCTTTTGGTTTTCCAATTCCTATACGAATTCTTATATAATCTTTCCCAATATGATCATCTATTGATTTTAGTCCATTGTGTCCACCATGTCCACCACCAAGTTTAAATCTAATGGTTCCAAATGGTAAATCTAAATCATCATGAATTATAATTATATTATGATTTTCAATATTGTAATAATTAGCAATTGAAATTATTGATTGACCTGATTCATTCATAAAAGTTTGAGGCTTGACTAGCAATAAATTTTGTGTTTTAGAAACTTGCGCTTGAAAATTTGATTTTGAAATATTTGTATGATTTAGGCTTTTGGTTATTTCATCAATAACCATAAAACCTACATTGTGCCTAGTATTTTTGTACTTATCTCCAGGATTACCAAGTCCGGCGACTAAAAACATAAGATTACTTAGTTTTGATTACACCAACTACTGGTACACTTGGGTGTAAAAAACACTCAACACCATTTGGCATTTCAACATCTTTTATAAGATAATTGTCTCCTGCATCTAAATCATCAATAACAAAATGAAATGATTCTGGTAAGTTTTCGATAACACACTTAACTGGAACTCTTTTTTTATGAAATACAAACATACCTTTGTTTTTAAGACCTTTTGGAGTTCCTTCTACTGTAACTGGTACAGAATAAGTTGTTCTTACATTTGGCATAGCAGCCATTAAATCTACATGTAATAATTCACCATTAATTGGCTCTGATTGATAGTCTTGCGCTACAACTTTATGAGTGTTTCCACCAACTTTTACATCAAATGCAATAGTTTCTTTATTTTTCATCATTCTGATAAATTCATTTGATTTAAAAGCAGCATTTATGTTGGCAAAACCTTTTCCATAAATGTTAGCAATTAGATAACCATCTCGTCTTAACTGTTTTGTTGATTGTTTATCGATACTCTCTCTAACGATTCCTTCTAACATTGTTTTTCCTTTTATTAAAATTGAGGATGATTATATTCAAAAAAGCATTAAAGCTTGTTTAAATTAAACTTTAACACTAGCTAAATTTAAGTAAATTAAAAAACCAACCATAAAAAAAGAGACCTTAAAAGTTGGCAGCGACCTACATTTCCACCAGGGA
>JAOZVJ010000118.1 GCA_029938215.1 Arcobacteraceae bacterium
AATTTAATACAAATTCTGAAGTTGAAATACCGCCTTGTAAGTCAACTCAAGCGTTGTCCTACGGTTTGAAGAAAAAAAGTAAATTTAACTTATAACCAGACATAAAGATGTCAAATATTATGATAAACTATTATTTACAATTTAAATAAAAGGAAGTGCAATGAAGATATATTTTAAAATGGTAAAGTTTTCATAGATGAATCATAAAGTAAAAGAGTTATTTAACTCTCTTTATTCACAAGAAGAAAAAATACAATCATTTGAAGAAATTGAACAAGCAAGAATCAATAGAGATAATAATCCAAGTGGAATAAAAGTTGGAACTAGACCTAAAGAATATTATAAGATACATTTTGCAGTAGCACCTATAGATGATTCTATACATTTTATAGATTGTAAAACCAGTCCAACTAATTGCCCTATAAAATGGGAAGACTTAGAGATTGATTTTAGTTCAAAAGATAAAAGGTATTGTGAATATTGTGATAAATCTATTTATAAAGTTGATAATGAATTTATGATACAAAAAATGCAAGATGAAAACAAGTGCATTGCTATAACAAATCATTTATTAGAAAGAATAAATGACGACAAATACACCAATCTTCAAGATAGACTTTTAATATCTAAGCTGTTTTTAGTTTATAAATCCTATCGCAAAGAAGAATTTCAAGAGTTTATAGACAATGATGCCAGTCAAGAATTTATATTAAAAGCGATAATTTTAGATATATTAAATTCATATGATATGAAACAAACTATAGAATACTATAATAAAAATGGTGTAGATTTAGAAAAAATATTATTTGAAATTTTACCATCAATTAATGATGGTAAGCTTAAAATACAAGTTGAAGAAAAAATAGAAAAATTAATAAAAAAAGGATAGTTAAAATGGAAAAAATATTTACAGAAGAAGATAAAAGAAAAGAAGCATTTCTAAGAGCATCAAATGCTATATATAGTTATTGGAGAGTTACAGATAAGGAATCTAGAATTAAACTTGAATGTAGAATTCATACTAGAATATTAGAAATATTAATTAGTGATTCATTTGTTACACTAGGTGAATCTGTTAATGGTAAAGGTCATAGAGAACATATTGTACCACTTGTAATGATAATTGATGAAAGTATAAAAATGTTTAACAAAAATTATCTGACTGAAGATGTTGCTCAAATGATTGAAAATAACTTAATAATTATACATATTACTAAAGATGAGCAAAAATATTTAGATTTTGAATTAGGCTATAAAAAAACTATGCCTGAAGAATGGAAATTTGGAGATGATCCTTATGCTCGTTTAAAGAAAGCACTTATAGAAATTAAATTTTATTAATATTTAAAATAAGACAAAAAGTAAAAAACAATAAAAAGGATACAAGAAATGGAAAATATAAGTATAGATAATAGTGGTATAAAAATTAAATTTTCAGATGAACAAATGTGGCATAAAATAGATGAAGAATTTAATACAAGTGGAGGGGTTTATATTTTAAAATGTTCTACAGAAATAAATAATTTTATACCAATGTCAACAAATCGTTTAATAGAATGTGATAATAATGGTATCTTATATATTGGAAAAGCAAATAGCTTTATTGATAGAGTTATTGATTTGAAAAAAAGTATATCTCCACAATATAATTCAAGTTCACATGAATGTGGGGCAAGATACAAAGTACATAAAAAATTACAAGATAAATTTCCATTTGAAAATCTATATATTGAACTATATGGAGATAAAAAACCATTAGAATTAGAAAAAATATTTTTAACTGAATATGAAGCTTCATTTGGTGAATTACCACCAATAAATAGAGTTAGCTAAATGAGAAATAAAATAAATTTCATTTTTGATACAGAAACAAATGGACTTAATAACTGTAGTGTATTATCAATAAGTTTTATAATTTGTAAAGAAGATAAAATTTTAGATAAACAAACTAGATATTATTTTCCAAAAGAAAATTACTACAATAAACATGCTATCGCAGTAAATGGACTTAAAAAAGAAGTTATTGAAAAACATAGAAAAGATATAGATTATCCTTTATATTTTGAAGATGATTATGATTGGTTAGTAGATGTATTTAATGAGTTTAATGTAAATAATATTGTAGCACATAATACAAATTTTGATTTAAAATTTCTACCAGATGAAATAAAAAACAACCTACAAAATCAAGAATATTCTATATTTTGTACAATGCAACAAAATAGAGATATAGCACCAAACAATAAAGCACCATCTTTAATAGAAGCTTGTGAGAATTATGAAATTACATTTGATGAAAATGAAGCTCATAGTAGTGATTATGACACTTTAAAAGCTTATGAGCTTTTTATTAAAACAATGATAAAAAGAGGATGGTCGTAAATGAATAAAAGTGCTATATTTGGACTTGGTGGTTGTGGTGTTAATTTTATGAATGATATTTTGTCTAGCAATAGCGATAACTATAAATTAGTTGTAGTTTCAGATTTAGATACAATTGATATTTCAAGTGGTATTGATAAAATTACTTTAAACAATAATACTATAGAAGATATTATAAAGATATCAAAAAGTTTTAGTGAAATATATATTGTAAGTGGCTTAGGTGGTAGCAATTCAGAATATTTAATTTCAATTATTGAAGGGTTAATCAAAAATAATATTAAAATTAATGTTATTTGTAATACTCCTTTTAGTTGGGAAGGTAAAAAAAGAAATAATTTATCAAAAAGTATTTTAGAAAAACTCAAGACTTTTGATATAACTTTAAAAGTATTTGATAATGATAAATTAAAAGAATATATTGAAGATGATGAACCGATAGAAAAAGCTTTTAAAATGCAATCTAATATTATGTATCAATATATTTTAGATAAGGATTTGAAAAATGCCTAATATTCAATTAGATGAACTTTACAATGAAGCTAAACAAATTATTATAAATGATAAAAATTCATCGGCAAGTTATCTACAAAGACAACTTAAAATAAGTTGGGATAGAGCAAATAAAATTATAGAACAACTTGAAAATATGACTATTTTAAGTAAGTCTAATAAAAAATCTAAAAGAAAAATACTTATTGATTTTAAAATTGATAAATTAATTTTAAAACAACGAAAGATAAAGAAGAAGTAAAATGATAGATTTTGATATTTTAATAACTAATTTTATTGATTATGATATAAATTTAATTTCAAAAGATTCAATTTATTATTATGCTACAGCTATAAAAAAAGTTGATAATAATTATACAGTTATTAAAAATGATATTAATATTGAAGCAATAGATATAATGAAATTAGCAAAAGCAAATAATATTCCTATTGTAGAAGACCCACCATTAACAAGGGCTTTAAATATGCAAGTTGAACAAATGGAAGAAATACCAGAATTATTTCAAAAAGCACTAGATGAAATTTATGCTAAAATTTAGATATAATATAAGAAATACAATTTAAAGAGTAAATTATGGTTACAAAAGAAGATTTAGCAAATGCAATATTAGATTTAAAAACATCTCAAAAAGAGATAGATGTAAGATGGGAAAAAAGACATGCTAAAACAGAAGCAACTGTTGAGAAAGTTTCAAAACAAATTGAAAAAGTATCAAAGTTAATTGGAAATGTATCAAATAATCAAGGCTATATAGCAGAAGAGTTTTTTTATAACTCTTTATCTTTAAATCCATCATTAAATGGAATTAACTACGACTTTACAGATAAAAATGCTTCAAGAAAAAGAAATGGAATTGAAGATGAATTTGATATATTAATGGTAAATGGAAAAGATATAGCCATCATAGAAACAAAATATAAAGCACATTCAACTGATATAGAAAAATTAGTTACAAAAAAATTAGATAATTTTAAAAAACTATATCCAGAATATAAAGATTATTCACACCATTTAGCATTAGCAAGTTTTTATATCAATGATGATGTAAAAAAAGAAGCTAAAAATAATAATGTAATACTTCTACAAAGAAAAGGTGAACTGATAGAAACAATCTAACTTTCACTGCAATAGCAAGGACAACAAAACCTTGGAAAAGAACAAGTGAAAACTGCGAAAATACCGAGCTTTTAAGTGTCGAATAAAGTTAAATTAAATAGCTAACAATCAAGCCGTTTGTTCACTTGTCTTTCAAGTCAGGCGTTAGGTGACAATTTTATAGAAAAGTTTAGTAAACTCTAAACCAAATATTG
>JAOZVJ010000043.1 GCA_029938215.1 Arcobacteraceae bacterium
CATTATAGTTTCAATTGGTTTGGTAAAAAAAATTGTTATAAAACAATAAAAGCTAAAACTAACTCAACACTTAAAGTAGACAATGATAAAACTATTCCAAATGGTGACAATGTATTTATAGAGGGTGATAACCTTGAAGTTTTAAAACTACTGCAGCATTCATATCACAAAAAAGTGAAGATGATATATATCGACCCACCTTACAACAAAGATAAAGATTTTGTATATAAAGATAGTTGGAGTGATACAATTCTTAACTACAAGATTCAAACAGACCAATTAAGAGATGAGGGATATACTTCTACTAAAACTACAAGTACAGGTAGAAGACATACAAATTGGCTAAATATGATATATCCTAGACTTTGGTTAAGTAGAAATTTACTTAAAGATGATGGAGTTATATTTGTAAGTATTGATGATGATGAGGTTCATAATTTACGGAAAGTTATGGATGAGATTTATGGGGAAGAGAATTTTGTAGGGCAGTTTGTATGGAAGAAAAAACAAGGTGGTGGCAATGATTCAAAATTGCTAGTTATTGAACATGAATATATTTTATCATATGCAAAAAATAATGATAAATTTTTATTAAACCTAGATACTACTTACGAATTAAATGATAATTTATATCCATTCAATGATAAAAACGGAGATTATGGCTTAGTTACACTAGACAAATCTTCAATTAGATTTAGCAATAGCTTGGTGTTTGAAATATTTGATAAAAATGGAAAATTATATTTTCCTAGAGTAGTAAAAGGAAAACAAGCATGCTGGAGATGGGGAAAAGATAAAGTAAAAAAAGATTATGATAAATTAGTATTTAAAAATGATAAAGTTTATACAAAATATTACAGACAAGAAGGAGTAACCCCCAAAAGTTTACTAATTGATGCTAGATATGGCAGAACAGAAACAGGTAGTGATGATATAAAAAAAATATTTAATAATGAAAAACCGTTTAGTTATCCAAAACCAATATCCCTGATTAAACATTTTACACAAATTGCAACAAATGAAGATGATATTATCTTAGATTTTTTTGCAGGAAGTGGAACGACAGCACATGCAGTTATGGAATTAAATCAAGAAGATAAAAAGAATAGAAAATATATCTTAGTACAACTCCCAGAAACTACTGATGAAAAAAGTGAAGCTTATAAAAATGGTTATAAAAAAATAAGTTCTATCACTAAAGAGCGATTAAAAAGAGTTATTACTAAACTTGATTATAAAGATGGTTTCAAATCTTTTTATCTTGATGATTCAAATTTCAAAATATTTAAAGAGGTTAAAAAAAGACCAAATGAGAGTTTGGAAGATATTGAAAAAGAATTTAAAAAAGATATGTTTTGTGAAGATGTATTAACTAAAGGCTATAAAGAGTTAGATTTAGTTTACGAAGTTGGACTTAAAAATGGATTTAGTTTAAGTGCTAAAACTGAAGTTCCAAAAGATAAAAAATATAATTTTATTAAACTTTTTGAAGAAGATAGAGAGTTTTGGTTTTGTTTTGATAAAGAAATCCAAAATGATATAGTTAAAGATATACCAGATGATGCGAAATTAATTTGTTATGAAAAAGCACTGACGGATAGTGTTAAATTGAATTTACATTCTAATATTGATTTAGAGACTTTGTAGTGAAATATAAAATATTTTGTGATGAGAGTAATCATCTATTAAATACAAAATCAAATGTAATGGTAAATGGTGCTATTCATATAAATGAAGATGAAGTAGAACAAATTAATAGAGATATAAAAGCTTTAAAACTCAAGCATAACTATTTTAATGAATTAAAATGGACAAAACTTTTAAATTCTAGAAAAGAATTTTATAAAGATTTGATTGATTATTTTTTTAGTTCAAATATGAGATTTAAAGCTACTTTTATACCAGATAAAAAACAAAATGTACATAAAGTATATGGTAAATCTCATGATGAGTTTTATTATATTGTTTATTTTTATACTATGCGAAACTTTATAAATATATCTCATGAATATAAAATTTATTTAGATTATAAAGATATAAATGGTGGTAAAAGAGTTAAGGTACTATCAAATAAATTAGGACGGAATGCAACTAAGTGTGATATTTATATTATTCAGTCTCAAGAGTCTCAAATACTACAAATATGTGATTTGTTTATAGGTGCAATTTCTTATAAAAATAGAGATGATATCCTAAAAAATAGTGAAATAAAGAATTTTATTATTTCATATATAGAATTAAAAACAAAATTTGAATTAATCTCAACACCACCTTGGGAAGAAAAATTTAATATTTTTAAATGGAATTTAGCATAGATGATTATTTTAACATCTCCTAATATTGAAACTTTTAATGAAATTGGTGTTAGTGAATTATACTCATACTTTAAAAATCATTTTATTGATATGGATTTAAAAATTCAAAAAGATTTAAGCTCTTTTATTATTGATGTTAAAATTGGAGAAACTTGTACTTGTCCATTTAATGATGATGAAAAGCAAGAACGATTTTGGCATATGATAACAACTGACAAAGATGTAAACAAGATTAATAGAATTAATCCATGTTTAGCACCAAAAGAAAAAAGAAGAAGGTATGACAAGGCACGAGCCAAAAGAATACATTGGGTAAAACCTATAGTAGAACAATGGCAAGAAAATAATGAAATACAACATTTTTATCAAAAAAGAGGAAATAAAGTCAATTTAATATTATGGAATACAACAAAAAGTTTTTTAGTTGTTATAAGAAAACTATCAAATAGTAGTGATAAATTTTTAGTTTCATCTTATTTAGTATATGAAAATGAAGTTTATAGATATGGAAAACAGTTAAAAGAATATAATGAAAATAAACCAATGGGGATAGAATGGTTTTAATAAATAATGGTCGCTCATACGGCAGAGCGGAGCCACTTGTAGAAGTTTTGAAGTTCTCATACCTCACTATAAATAGTAATTTGGTATGTCAAGATAATGAAATGATACAATATGTATTGTTAAAAAACTCTTACAAGGAGAATCAATGCAAATAAAATACATATCACAACCACACCAAACAAAAGCTATAAACTCAATTATAGATTTATTTCAAGGGCAAATAAAACAAATAAGTGATTATGATATATTTGATGGTGAAGCAGTTTGTGCTAATAATTTAAGCCTTGATAGCGATACTATTTTAGAAAATTTAAAAGTTATTCAAAATATTAATGATATAAAAGAAAAATCTATCTCTTTAGATACTTTAGATTTCTCTATTGAGATGGAAACAGGTACTGGTAAAACTTTCGTTTATATTAAAACTATTTTAGAATTATTTCAAAAGTATGGTTGGAATAAATTTATAATAATCACTCCATCTATTGCTATAAAAGAGGGTGTTTTAAATTCTTTAAATAGTATGCAAAAACATTTTAAAGATGATTTTAATTTTCCTTATGAATATTTTGAATATGACTCACAACGACTTGGAAGCCTAAAACATTTTATAAGAGATGATAATCTTCAAATCATGATAATGACAATAGATAGTTTTAAAAGAGTAAATACAATTTTAAATATGCCTCAAGAGGGATTTGTGGGAGTTCCTAAAGATAGCTTACAAAAAACAAATCCTATTTTGATACTTGATGAGCCTCAAAATATGGAAAGTGAATTAAGTAAAACTTCTATAAGTGAACTAAATCCACTTTTTACACTTAGATTTTCTGCAACTCATAAAAACTATTATAATCTTTTATACTCTTTAAGTCCTCAACAATCTTTAAATCAAGGACTTGTAAAACAAATTGATGTTTGGGCTATGAGTGAAAATCAAACTATAAATGATGTGTATATCAATGTACTTAAAATAGAGATAGATAAAAAGTCTAAAAGACCCGTAGCATCTTTGGAATTAGTGGCTAGAAATAAAGATGAATTTGTTAAAAAAACTATTAAAATAAAAGGTAATGATAGTTTAAAAGATAAAACTAAAAATGATATCTATACTGGATTTATAGTTGATGAAATTAGCTTTAGAGATATGTTTATACAGTTTGAAAATGGTTTAAAGCTAGAACTAAATCAGATAAATGGAAAAGTAAAAAGACAGATACAGCAAGAGCAAATAAGTGATGCTATAAAACTTCATATGCAAAAGTTTGAAGAGTTAAAAGAAAAAAATATAAAAGTATTGAGTTTATTTTTTATAGATAGAATTTCTAATTTTTTGAGTGATGAAGATGGCTGGATGGAAAATTGGTTTTGTAGTGAATTTGATAGATTAAAAGTAAAATTTGATAGCTTTAAAAATATTGAAGCAAAAGAGGTTTATAGTTATTATTTTGCGAAAAGAAAAGCTGGCTTTGTTGATGAGCTTAAAAATAGTGAAAGTGATAGAAAATTACAAAAAGAAACTTATGATTTGATTATGAGAAGTAAAGAAAAGCTTTTGAGTTTTGAAGAAAAGACAAGTTTTATATTTTCTCATAGTGCATTAAAAGAGGGATGGGATAATCCAAATGTATTTTTTATAACAACTTTAAATGATACAAAATCACAAATGAAGAAACGACAAATTTTAGGTCGTGGTGTAAGACTTGCTATTGACAAGTACGGACAAAGAATAGAAGATAAAAATATTAATAGATTAACTGTAATTGTAAATGAAAGTTTTGAAGAGTTTGCACGAGAATTACAAATTCAAAATGATGCAAGTGGTATAGAGGGTAATAGCATAAATAATGCTAAAAAAGATAAAATAAAATCTACTATAAAATTTGATTGGTTAGAACAAAATAAAGAGTTTAAGCAGTTATGGGAAAAGATAAAATCTAAGACTATTTTTGAACTTACTTTAGATACTGATAAATATAAAGAAGAAGTGATTAAAAAATTAAACTCAATAGAAACTAAGCAGAAAAAAATATTAAAGCAATTTGGAAATGTTGAAGATGGATATATGAGTGATGAAAAAAATGTTACTTTAGATTTTGAAGAGATTTTACCAAATATTATAAATATAATAGAAAAGAATATTGGAATATCAAGAAAAACTATTATTGAAATTTTAGATAAGGTTGATTTAAAACCATTTATAAAAAATAGTGATGAGTATATCAAGTTAGCTTTAGAAAAGTTTGATGATGCCAAACATGATATATTAATAGATGGAATTGAATATAAGCAAGATGGGGATTATTATGAATTTAAAAATATATTTCCATCTGAACAAATTGGTTATGATTTAGAAAAATGTAAAAAAGGACTTTATACTCATGAACAATGGGATTCAGATATTGAAAAAAAATTTATAAATTGTTCTGATATGAATTTTAAGTTTTTTACCAAACTTCCTACTAGATTTAAAATTAAAACTCCATTAGGAAATTATAATCCTGATTTTGCTGTTATTAAACTTGACGATAGTGAAGGCAGTTTTATTGTTGAAACCAAAGGAAGTGATAAGGATAGAGATTTAAGAGGTGTTGAAGCTTGGAAAATAGCTTATGCTAAAAAGCATTTTGAGTTCTTAGATATAAAATACAAAGATAAAATTACTAATTGTAAAGAATTATAGGGAAAAATAAATTGGCACAAAAAAAGAAAAAAGAAATTAAAAAACAAAGAGAATTTTTAAATAAAAAAGTTTTTCATGACTATACCGTTGAAGATATTATAGAAGTTGGTATTTCATTGCAAGGTAGTGAAGTAAAAGCTATACGAGCAGGGCGGGTTAATCTAAAAGATAGTTTTGTTAGAATTATCAAAAATGAAGTTTTTATTTTAAATATGCATATATCACATCTTGATACAACTCATACAACCTATAGACCCGAAGAAAATAGAGATAGAAAGCTTTTGCTTCATAGAAAACAGATAAATAAAATGTTTGAAAAAGTTACAAAAGATGGATATACCATTGTTGTTACAAAATTATATTTTAATGATAACAATATGGTAAAATTAAATATCGGCATAGGAAAAGGTAAAAAACTTCACGATAAAAGAGAAGATTTAAAAAGAAAAACTATGCAAAGGGAAACTGATAGAGTTTTAAAAAATTGGAGATAAAATGGAAGAATATAGACTGTTAATAAATACAAGTGATGAAAAAGGTTTGGTATATAATATATCAAAAGTACTTTTTGAACACGGATTAAATATCGAAAATAATGCAGAATATGTAGATAATGATACAAATAAATTTTTTATGAGAACTGTTATTAGCGGAGAAATCAAAAGAGAAAAGCTTTTAAGCGATATAAAGAAAATTCTTCCAAAAGATGCTCAAATAAAATTATCGCTGAAAGCAAAAAAAAATATTGTGATATTAGTTACTAAAGAAACACATTGTCTTGGCGATATTTTAATAAGATATGTAGATGGAGAACTTGATGCAAATATAAAAGCAGTAATATCAAATCATAATACTTTACAGAATTTAGTAGAAAAATTTGATATACCTTTTAAGTATGTTTCGCATGAAGATTTGACAAGAGAAGAGCACGAAGAAAAAATCATTGAAGTTATTAAGAAGTTTGATTATGAATTAATTGTATTAGCAAAATATATGAGAATTTTAACACCAAATTTCGTAAGAAACTTTCCAAAACAAATACTTAATATTCACCATTCTTTTTTACCAGCTTTTATTGGTGCAAATCCATACAAGCAAGCTTTTCAAAGAGGTGTAAAAATCATAGGTGCAACTGCTCATATAGTTACTGATGATTTAGATGAAGGTCCAATTATATCTCAAGATATAGTAAGAGTTGATCATACTTATTCGTGGCAAAATATGAGAGAAGCTGGACGAAATGTAGAAAAGATAGTATTGTCGAATGCCTTAAATATGTTTATTAAAGATAAGATATTTGTACACGGTAACAAAACGGTGATTTTGTAATGTTTAATATAGTTTTATTGGAGCCTAGAATGCCTGGTAATGTAGGAACAATAGGGAGATTGGCGTATGCTACTGGTTCGAGATTGCATTTAATTAAGCCTTATGGTTTTGGAGAAATTACGCAAAAAGAAGTACGAAGAGCAGGGCTTGATTATTGGGAGCATTTGGAGGTTTTTGAGTATGAAAATATTGAAGACTTTTGGTCTAAAAATCCTTTTTCAGATAGACATTTTTTTGCTACAACTAAGGTAAAAAAATTTTATTTTGAAGCAGAATATAAAAAAGATGATTTTTTATATTTTGGAAGAGAAGATGCTGGACTTCCAGAAGAGTTGTTGAATAAAAATAAAGATAATTGTGTAAATATTCCTATGATAGATGATGCAAGAAGCTTAAATATTGCAAATGCTGTTTCTGTAGTTGTGTATGATGCAATAAGGCAAAATATAAAAGAATTTAATTAGCCAGTAATTCTAACTGTGTCAAGCGAACTCTAAAAATGTGATTTAATATAGTTTCTGGTACTTAAATGATTAGTTTTTCTTATAATTTGCTAAATACTCATCAGTCATTTTAAATTTTAATTTTTTACTCATTCCAGAGTGTATATTTAACTTTTTTTAGTTAGAATTGCTGACTTATTAAATTGTAGTATTTTTTCTTATTGTATAACTTTAGTTTAGATATAATATTAACATAATAAAATAAGTAATTATAAATACGACAGGAATACAATGATAAAAAAATGTCTTTTTCCAGCAGCAGGTTATGGTACGAGATTTTTACCTGCCACAAAAGCGATACCAAAAGAGATGTTGCCAGTACTTGCAAAACCGTTACTTCAGTATGGAGTGGAAGAAGCGATAAGTGCAGGGATGGACACTATGGCGATAGTTACAGGTCGTGGAAAAAGAGCTATAGAAGATCATTTTGATAGATCTTATGAGCTTGAACATCAAATTGATGGCACTAAAAAAGAATCTTTGATGGATGGTATTAGAGGTATTGTGGAAGATTATACTTTTAGTTACACAAGACAAGTTGAGATGAAAGGTTTGGGACATGCTATTCTTACGGGTCAAACATTAGTAGGCGATGAACCTTTTGCTGTTGTTTTGGCAGATGATTTGTGTGATAGTGATGATAAAAGTGTATTAATGCAAATGAAAGAAATTTACAATAAATATCCTGATTGTTGTATAGTTGCGATTGAAGAGATACCAAAAGAAGATACAAATAAATATGGTGTTATATCTGGTGAAATTATAGAAGATAATCTATTTAAAGTAAATAATATGATAGAAAAACCAGAGCCAAAAGATGCTCCATCAAATCTAGCAATCATAGGCAGATATATTCTAATACCAGAAATTTTTGATGTAATAAAAGATACAAAAGCAGGAAAGGGTGGCGAAATACAAATTACTGATGCACTTTTGACTTTGGCAAAAAAAGGCAAAGTGTTGGCATATAAATTTGAAGGTCGTAGGTTTGATTGTGGTAGTGTTGATGGATTTGTAGAGGCTACAAATTATTTTTATAATAAGGGCTAAGAGTTGGAATATAATAAAAATTTTTATCAAATTAAATCAAATAAAGTTATTTTTGATGAATTAAAAAATGAAATAGATGATGTGGGATATTATAATCTTCCGCTACAAGATACGACTAATATAAAAAAATTTGCAAAAACAGTAAAGCAAAAACATATTGTAGTAGTTGGGATAGGTGGCAGTACTTTGGGAACTATTGCTATTTATAATTTTTTAAAAAAATCTAAAAGTTATGATAAAAGTTTACATTTTTTTGAATCAACTGATCCTATGAATATAAAAGCACAATTAAAAAAAATAGATTTAAACAATGCTTTTTTTATAGTAATAAGTAAATCTGGAACAACAATAGAAACGATAAGTTTATTCAAATATCTTAGTTCAAAAATAAAAATAGATAAAACAAATTGTGCAATTATAAGTGAGATAGATAGCAAATTAACAAATTATGCAAATAAGCACAATATAAAAACATTTGAAATTCCAAAAAATGTTGGTGGAAGATTTTCAGTATTTAGCAATGTTGGCTTGGTTCCGCTTGCTATTATTGGGGTTGATATAGATGAGTTATTGAAAGGCGCTAAGAAAATAAGAGATAGTTTTTTTTCACAAGGCGAATTTTATGAGCCTATTATGCAAAAGGCTAGATTTATAGTTGAGCAAAAAAATAAATTTAATATAAATGTACTTTTTAGTTATTCTTCTTGTCTTGAGGGATTTAATAAATGGTATATTCAGCTTTGGGGTGAAAGTTTGGGCAAAACAAATATTAATGGAACAAAGCAAGCACTTACTCCAATTGGGCTTATAGGTCCTGTTGACCAGCATTCATTTTTACAGCTTATTATGGAAGGTAAGGGTGATAAAACTGTCACATTTATTAAAATTTCTGATTTTGAAAATGAAATAATTATACCTGATAATACGCTTGATGGTTTTGATGATTTGGATTATATTGATAACTTAAGTTTTTCACGATTGATAGACAAGCAAGCAGATGCAATAATTCAATCAATAAAAAATCTTAAAGATATACCATGTGATGTAATAACTATTGAAAAAATAGATGAATACAATATTGCTTCTTTGATGTTTAGCTATCAACTTTTGGTTTCTGCAATAGGAAGATTTTTACAAATAAATACTTATGATCAACCCGGAGTAGAAGCTGGCAAGATAATATTAAAAAAAGAATTGAAACAAAAATAAAAGGAGTACTTGATATGGCAAAAGTTTTAGTGCCTTTGGCAATAGGTTTTGAAGAGATAGAAGCAGTTAGTATCATTGATGTTTTAAGAAGAGCAGGGATTAATGTTGTTGTTGCGGCGGTTGGTAAAGAATTGACAGTGCAGGGAGCAAATGAAATCATCGTAAAAGCTGATTTGAATATAAAAGATGTTGATATTAATACTTTGGATATGATTGTGCTTCCTGGAGGTTTGGGTGGTACAGATATACTTGCAGCGGATGAAACTGTGCAAAATGCACTTAAATTTATGAATGATAAAAATAAACTTATAGGTGCTATTTGTGCAGCACCATTTGCTTTAAATAAAGCAGGAGTATTAAGTAAAAAATATACTTGCTATCCATCTATTGAAGAACAGATAAGACTGGATGGATACACAGACAAATCAGCGGTAATAGAAGATGGTAATATTATGACTTCAAGAGGTCCATCTACTGCTATTTGTTTTGGACTTGAAATTGTTAAAAAGTTGGTTGGCGATGAAATGTATGAGCAGTTAAAAGCAGGGCTTTTGGCTGATTTTTGTAAATAATATTGGATTGTAAAAATGAATTTTCAGAGTATTAAAAATCAATTAATAAAATTTTTAAAAGACGAGGTTGCTAAAACAGGACTAAAAAAGGTTGTTGTTGGTCTTAGCGGAGGACTTGATTCTGCGGTTGTTGCTGTGCTTTGTAAAGAAGCTTTTGGCGACAATATAAATGCTGTTCTTTTGCCATCTCAATATTCAAGCGATGATAGTGCAAAAGATGCGATAGAGCTTTGTAAAAAATTTAATATAAAATATGAAATAGTTGAAATAGCTCCAATGATAGAAGGGTATTTTGATAATATAAAAGATGCCTCAAGTTTGCGAATTGGAAATTTTGGTGCTAGAATGAGAATGTCAGTATTGTATGATGTAAGTGCAAGAGATAGCTCACTTGTAATAGGAACATCAAATAAAAGTGAATTGCTTTTAGGATATGGCACTATTTATGGAGATATAGCTTGTGCTATTAATCCGATAGGACAAATGTATAAGAGTGATGAGTTTGATTTTGCTAGATTTTTAGGTATTACAGATGCTATTGTAGATAAAAAACCATCTGCTGATTTTTGGGAAGGTCAAAGTGATGAGGATGATTTAGGATATTCGTATAAAGAGATGGATGATGTTTTAAAAAAGCTTGTAGATGAAAAAAAATCAGAAGAAGATTTAATTTTGTCAGGAGTTGAAGAAAAACTAATAAATATGTTACAATACAGAATAAGGGCAAATGCTTTTAAATGTGCATTGCCGATTGTAGCAAAGATTGATTTTAAAGGCTGAAAAGATGAAGAAAATTATACCGTTTTATAGACCGTCAGTTGATGAAAAAGAATTAGAACAGATTCAAGAAGTGTGTAAATCAACAAAAATAAATAAAGTTGAAGAATTGGAAGATGAGGTTTCATCTTTTATCGGTGCTCCATATGTTGTAGCTACTTGCAATGCTACTGCTGCTTTACATCTAGCACTTAGTGCGATGGAATTAAAAAGAGCAGACAAGGTGCTTATGAGTGTAAATTCTTTTCCATCTTTGCCTGAGGTTGTTAGACATTTTGATGCTGAACCTATTTTTATAGATATTGAAAAAGATGGATTTAATATTGACCTTGATAAGCTAGAATCTTATTTAGAAGAAAATAATTCAAAAAAATTAAGAGGTGCAATTATCTCTTTTGTGGCTGGAAAAATACCTGATTTAGACAGATTGTATAAAATTATGAATAATTATAATATAACTTTAATAGAAGATGCAACAACAGCCTTAGGAAGTATATATAAAGATAAGATGGTTGGTTCTTTGGAAGCTGATATGACAGTGTTTTCTACAAATTATTCAAATGGAAAATCATCGTTAAGTAATAGTGGATTTATAGTAACTTCAAACGAAGAATTAGCATCTAAAGCAAAACTTTTACGAACTCACGCGATTGATACAAGTTATGATAAGTATGGAAATTTGGATTATATTTATGATGTTGTTGATATTGGATATAAGTATGATATGACAGATTTGGAAGCATCTTTTAGTCTTGCACAATTTTTTAAAACAAATGAATTTTGTGAAAGAAGATCTGAAATAGCTAGAATATATGATACAAATTTGCAAGGATTGAAACATATAGTTTTACCTGAATATGATGAAGATCAAATATTTAGTCAATACATAATTAAAATATCCAGAAATAGAGATGGTTTTGCAAGAGCTTTAAAAGAAGAAGGTATTTCTACTGGATTAAATTATATTCCATTGCATTTACTTACATACTATAAACAAAAATATAAGTTGAAAATCACAGCTTTTCCAAATGCTTTAAATAATTATGGACAAATATTATCCTTACCTATATATCCATCTTTAAGTGATGAGGATGTTGAGTATATATGCGAAAAAATTAAATCAACCATAGACAAATGGGTATAAAAAGAAAAGTACAATTTGAATAGTAAGATAATTTTAAATTCATGGATTGAACAATATTTGTTTTTTCCAAATATTTTTCAAAAACTTATATCAATGGCTGTTTTGCCATTTACTGTGATATATTGTATATATGTAGCTTTTAAGCGAGTATCGGCAAAGCCTTTTGACTTTGGTATTCCTATTGTTAGTGTCGGAAATTTGATCGTTGGAGGCAGTGGAAAAACACCTGTTGTTATAGCACTAGCTAAAGATAAAAAAAATGTTGCAGTAATTCTTCGAGGGTACGGAAGAAAATCAAAAGGCTTACAAATAGTATCAAAAAATGGAAAAATTTTATGCGATATAAATACTAGTGGCGATGAAGCTATGCTTTTGGCTAAATCATTACCAAAAGCTATAATTATTGTAAGTGAAAATAGAAGTGAAGCAATAAAAACAGCGAAAGATTTAGGATGTAAAATAGTCTTTTTGGATGATGGTTTTAATAAGCATAATATAAATAAATTCGATATTTTAATACGCCCTGAAGTTGAACCAACAAATATATTTTGCCTTCCAAGTGGAGGATATAGAGAAACAAAAATGATGTATTCATTTGCAAATATGGTATTAAAAGAAGAAGTAGATTTTAAAAGAATAGTTACTTTTAAACATAATGGCAATATGATAGAACAAATTCCGGAAAATACAGTTTTATTAACTGCTATTTCAAAACCTCAAAGACTTTTAAAATTTTTACAAAAAAATATAAAAATGGTAGCATATCCAGATCATTATTATTTTACCAAAAAAGATTTAGAGCAAATAAAATTAAAATATCCAGACTATAATATAATTTCAACGCAAAAAGATTTTGTAAAATTAGAACAATTTAAATTAAATAATCTTTATATTATGGATTTGGAAATAAAGATGAATGAAGATATTCTTGATAGATTAGATTTTATAAATAAATAATAATATCAATATCTATTTTAAAATATTTTTTATTTCATTTTCGTTAGTTATATCTTCATCGTATTTTACAATAATTATATTTTCTGTGTTATTTATATACCATTCATCACATCCATTAAGTGTGTCTAATTTATTGTAATTGTCTTGATTTGTTTCATTTATATTTATATAGATATTTTTCTTTTTTAAAGGATTTGGTAAAGTTGCTATTAAAATAAGCCAGCCAATTGAGATAAATACGATAATTATTGAAATATCATTTAAGCTTTGTGCAAAACTTCCATCAACTTCTTTTAAAAATAAACCGCCGACAAAACCACCGACAAAAGTTCCAAAATAGCCAAAAGAGTTAAATACTCCAAGTACTTTGCCTTTTTCATGAATTTTTACATATCTTGTTGTAAGTGATTGCATAATTGGTTCATGCATATTAAAGCCAAGAAAAAATACAATAATTCCAGCTAAAAAATAAAATTCATCAGTTGCTTTTCCAATTAATAAATATGAGATTGCAAAAAAAACAATACCTATTAATAATACTTCTTTAAATTTGCCTTTTTTTTCTGCGACCATGGATGCTGGTGCCATAGAAAAAACACCTGCTATCATTGCTGGTAGATAGATTTTCCAAAGGTCTGCTAATTCCCAAAAAAATGATTTTGTTAAGATGATTGGGATAATCATAAAAGCAAAAGTCATCATAGCTTTTTGTAAAAAATTTGTAATATTCATTTTCATTAAAGATGAGTTTTTTAAAAATGAAAACTTTTTGGTGTCGTGATAAGTATGTGTAACATGCGGAGGGTTTGGTACAAATTTTAATAAAACTATAATCGACAAGAGTGCTAAAAATGCAGTTATCCAAAACAAAGAATGTATTCCATAAGTTGCTCCTATGGTAGGTCCTGCAATCATAGCGACAGCAAAACTCAATGCTATACTTCCTCCCATTAAAGCCATCGCCTTTGGTCTTTGTTCTTCTTTTACCAAATCACTTATCATTGCTGTAACTACTGCTCCAATAGCTCCTGCACCTTGTAAAAATCTTCCAATAAGAAGCATCAAAATATTATCAGAGAAAGCACAGACAATTGAACCTATTGCAAAAATTAAAAGCCCAATAATAATTGTAGTTTTTCTACCAAGTTTATCACTCATAACACCAAACGGTACTTGAAATATCATCTGGGTAATTGCATATCCGCCAATCACTATCCCAACTAAAGCTGGTGTTGAATTTGGAAGACTTAAAGCATATACTGAGATAACAGGTAATACAATAAAAAGTCCTAAAAATCTAAAAGAAATAATGGTGCTTAATGGTT
>JAOZVJ010000119.1 GCA_029938215.1 Arcobacteraceae bacterium
AAAAAAATATTTCACTTGTCTTAAATTTAAATGAAAATTTACCAAAAATAATAAATACAGACCCATTGAGAATAAAACAAATAATAGCAAATCTTTTAAGCAATGCTGTAAAATTTACAAAATCAGGCAAAAAAATAATAATCGATATAAACTATGAAAATAATAATTTATTTGTATCCGTAAAAGACGAAGGTATAGGGATAGCAGAAAATAAACTAGAACATATTTTTGAAGCATTTTCTCAAGAAGACACCTCGACAACAAGAAAATATGGCGGAACTGGACTAGGACTCAGCATAAGCAATAAATTAGTAAATCTTCTTGGTGGTGAATTAAAAGTTAAAAGCACAATTAAAAAAGGAAGTAAATTTTATTTTTATATTCCAGTTGAAATAGGAAAAAATATTGAAGACAAAAAAGATGATAATGTAGCAATAAACTTTAAAAATAAAAAAATTCTTGTAGTAGAAGACAATCAAGCAAATCAAATGTTTATGAAAATTATATTAAAAAAGATACACATAGAAACTGAAATAGCAAATGATGGAATAGAAGCTATAAAAGCATTTAAAAATAAAAAATATGATGCAATTCTTATGGATGAAAATATGCCAAATATGAATGGAATTGAAGCTACAAAGAAAATTTTAGAATACGAAAAACAAAATAATTTAACACATACACCTATTATTGCACTTACCGCAAACGCGTTAAAAGGCGATAGAGAAAGATTTTTGGAAGCTGGTATGGATGAATATTTATCAAAACCTGTTAGCAAAAAAGACTTGAAAAATATTTTAAATTTATTGATTTGTAAATAGCAAAAGTGTAAATATGTGCATATATTTAATAAAATTGGATTTTTATTCTGGCACTTTATTAATATTTAAGATTCCCTATAGTATCATCAAATTAACCAAAAGATGTAAAAATCTTTTTAAGGTCTTAGATCTTGTGAAATGACAAAAAGCCTCACTTCGGTGGGGCTTTTTTGTTAGGTAGTTAGGTTGTGGGGAGGTATCATTTCACAAGGAGTCCACAATGCTAGAAATAACCATTGCCTTGGTCTCAACTTTTTTACTTTTCTTCAAAGAAGAGATAAAAAATTTTCTAAGGTCGTTCTAATGACCTTGCTTTTAGAGAGGCTGGTTACCTCTCTTTAAGTTTATTATGTAAAATTAAGAATCCCATAAAAAATAATCAATAGTAGATAAATAACTTCTCATAATTTTTGGGATTTTATTTACTCTGCATTTTTCTTTAAATTTCTTTGTCATTGTACTATTGCATTTTGGTGCTATCCAGATTTGATGTTCTGTTATGGCTACTGCTATTTTATCGCTGATTATAATCTCTTTTTGAGACAAGATTTCATCCCTTGTAGCTTTACTTATCAAGATACCTCTTTTTTTTAATTCTTTATCGATAAGTCTAATAGCGATATTACTATCTCCAGTCCAATCAAAGATAATCAATTCATCTTTTTTATAGGAAGATATATTTTTAAGTAGTGAATTTTCATCAATTTCAAGGTATTCAAAACTTCTTTTTACACCCTTTGAAAATTCAGATAAAAATTTATCACTATACTGAGCTCTTATGTGATTTCGTTTATATTTTTTATCAAAATTTGTTTCGTCAATAAAATATTTTATCTCTTTTTTATCTAAATATTCTTGAAGTTCTTGTTTGCTATATTCCAAAAGAGGTCTTATTAAATTATAATTTTCTCTATTTTCTTCTTTTTGTAACCCAATAAGTTCGCTAAGTCCTGCGCCTTTTCCAAGTTGCATTAAAAACCATTCAAGTTTATCATTTAGCTGATGTGCTGTTAAAAGATTTTGATATTTTTCTTTTTTAATAATCTCTTCAAAAAAATCATATCTAAAATCCCTTGCGATTTTTTCACTAAATTTTATATCTTTTGGAAACTCTTTTAAAAAACATTTTTTATTGTAAAGTTTGCATAATTTTTTTGCGTAAGCAACCTCATCTTTTGATTGTTTTCGTTGCCCATAATCCACAATGGCAATATCAAATTTAATATTTTGTGCCAATAATTTAAAAAATAAAGCAGTAGAATCAATTCCACCACTAAATGCTAATAAATTTTTACTTTGAAATAATCGTTGCAAGAAGTTTATCCCCAGCAAGTTCAGTAACTTTTACCGTATATATTTTTCCAAACTGAATTTTATCGCCTATATTATTATCATTTATATAAATTTCTCCATCAATATCAGGCGCCCAAAATAATTTTCTAGCACTTAAAAGATATTCGTGTTCATCACTTTCTTTATCGACTACAACTTTAAAAGTTTTTCCAATTTCATTTTCTAAACTATCAAAAGTAGTTTGCGAAACAATATCTCCTAAAATTCCAGCTCTTTCATCTATGATTTGTTGCTCTACTTTTTCATCCAAATCAAAAGAAGCTGTGCCCTCTTCATTGGAATAACTAAATACATTTACTCTATCAAATTCAAAATCTTCTACATATTTACACAACTCTTCAAAATTCTCTTGTGTTTCTGTTGGATGTCCTACTATAAAAGTGCTTCTAATAAAACTATCAGGAATTTTTTTCATAGCATCCATCAATTCTCTTAGCTTTTCTTCACCCTTGCCTCTTTTCATTACTTTTAATATTTTTGAATTAATATGTTGTAACGGCATATCAAAATAGCTATGAAAAAGTTTACTATTTCCGATTTTTTTTATAAGTTCCAAAGTTGTAGTAGATGGATATAGATAAAGTATTCTGGCACTTTTTACACCTTCTATTTTTTCAACCTCATCGATTAATTTTTCCAAGCCATCATTAACGCCAAAATCTCTCATATAAGAACTACTATCTTGTGATACAAAAGAAAAATCATAATACCCCTGTTCCACAAGATATTTGACTTCTTTAACTATACTTTCCAAAGTTCTTGAATTTAACTTTCCTTTAAAAGATGGAATAGCACAAAAACTACAAGTTTGATTGCACCCTTCACTTAATTTAATATAAGCATGATAAGATGAACCAGTAATTATTCTATCATTATCATCACTTGCCAAGAATACTTTTTTTGAATATTGACTTTGTTTTTTTTCTACTAGCTCATCTATCTTATCATAATCTCCAACACCAGTAAAAATATCAATCTCCACAAGTTCATCTTGTAAAATATCTTTATATCGCTCACTTAAACATCCAGCCATTACCAAAACAGAATCTTTTTTTCGCATACTATGAAGCTCCAAAAGAGTATTTATGCTTTCTTGTTTTGCACTTTCAATAAATCCACAAGTATTTACAATAATAACATCTACATTTTCTATATCATCACTTAATTTATAATTTTTAAGCCTTGATAGCATCACTTCACTATCTATTAAATTTTTTGTGCATCCCAAACTTACTAAGTGTAATTTTTTATCCATTTTCTCTCTTTATGTTGTATATTGATTTCTTCCATTTTCTTTTGAATGATATAATTTTTCATCTGACATATTGTACAACTCTTTTGTTGATAATGAATAGTTTTTTTCGTTGATTGTTGTAACACCCATAGACAAAGTTAAATAATTTGTTGCACTTGCTGTATGTTCTATTTTTAATTGTCCAATTTGATACTGTAAATTATCAAGAGCTGTTTTTACATTTGCAATATTTGTATTAAATATTATTATACCAAATTCTTCTCCGCCAAGTCTAAAAACATATTCGTATTCTCTATTAAAACAATCATCCAAAATCAAAGCAACTTTTTGCAAAGCAACATCTCCAGCATCATGTCCATAAGTATCATTAAATTGTTTAAAAAAATCAATATCTATCATTACAAATACGCTTGTCCAATTATTTTGTTTGCTAATTGATGTTAAATCTTTAAAAATAGTATCAAAATATTTTCTATTGTATAGATTTGTTAATCCATCAGTATTTGCTTCGATTTTATATTGTTCATTTAAAAGTGCTAAAAACTTATTTTGCCTAATAGTTTGATAAACAACCAAACCCATTATTATTAATATAAAAATTATAATCACAACTTGACTATAAAACAAATAGTCTTGCATTTGCTTATATTCTATCATAAAATTTTTTCGATGATTTAAAGCTGCTTTAACTTCATGCTTAATTAAATAATCAATATTTTCTAATGTTTTTCTAAATCCAACTTTTTGATTTTTT
>JAOZVJ010000044.1 GCA_029938215.1 Arcobacteraceae bacterium
TACAGGTTCAAAAACATGTTCAAAAGATGATTTAGTTATTAATATTATGTGGGCATGGATGGGAGCTATGGGTATTGCAGACAGAACAGGTATTGTAAGTTCATCGTATGGAATATATAGACAGATTGAGAATAATACTATTAATACAGTATATTTAGAGTATTTATTAAAAACAAATAAATATATAGAGGAATATAATAAAAGATCTACAGGTTTACATGCTTCAAGATTAAGACTTTATTCAGATATGTTTTTTGATATGAAGATAGGATTTCCATCAAATGAAGAGCAAGAAGAAATAGTAAACTATATAGAAAAAAATAACCAAAAAATAAATAAAGCCATAGACCTACAGCAGCAACAAATTACAAAATTAAAAGAGTATAAAACTACTTTAATAGATAGTGTAGTTACTGGAAAAGTGAGGGTAGTATAATGGCTAAAATGTCAAAAAAAGTGGTTATTCGGTAATTCCGAACAACCACTTTTTTAATATAAACATTATTGAACTATTCGGAATTACTGAACAGTTCAAATTTATAAGATAATTAAAAGAAGATATAAAGAGGTTAAAATAAGAAGTAAAGCAAATGAAAAAAATACTAATTTAATAATTAAGTCTTTCTAAAACTTATTTATGTCATAATTCTTCACCTAAAGGGTGAATAAATAGGAAGTATATTTGGAAGTTCAATTTAAAACAAAAAAATTACAAAAACAGTATGAAAATTCAAAAGATGCTATAAAAACATATGGTATTGATGTAGCAAAAAAATATATCAATAGAGTAGATATATTAAAAAGTGCAAAATCTTTTGATGATTTGTATAAAATTCCACAATTAAAATTTCATCCACTAACTGGAAACAGGACCGGAGAGTTTGCCATATCCCTTACAGGATTTTATAGGCTAATTATTACAAACAATGGCGAAGTATTTGATATCGCAAAAATAGAGGAAGTGAGTAAACATTATGATGACTAATATATATAATTCTGACTTAGCAATACATGCAGGGGAGTTTTTAGAAGAAACTTTAGAAGAGATTGGAATGACTCAATTTGAACTTGCCAATAGACTGGGGCGACCATTGCAAATGGTAAATGAGATAATAAAAGGTAAAAAAAGCATCACTTCAACCACAGCATTGGAATTAGAAGATGTATTAGGTATCCCATCTCATATATGGTTAGGTTTAGAAAATCAATACCAAATAGTTTTAGCTAAACAAAAAGAGTTAGAACTTATGCAAGAAGAGACTAAACTTATATCTAGTTTTCCTTATGCTGATTTAGTAAAAAGTGGGTTTGTGAAAGCTACGAAAAAAGCTATAGAAAGAGTAGATGAACTAAAAAGATTTTTTGAAGTAGCAAAGTTGGCTCAAATACCACAAGTGAGAGCTTATCAACCAGCATTTAGAGTATCATCTGTGGGTAACATCTCACATGAGTCCATAGCTTCTTGGTTACAAGCAGGAAGAATAAAAGCAAAAGAGATACAAACAGATAAGTTTGATAAAAAGAAGCTAAAAGAACAACTCGAAACTCTGAAAAATTTAATGAATTTAGAAGATATTAATGAAACACTTAAAAAGTTACAGATAACTTTAAATAGTTGCGGTGTAGCATTAGTTTTGCTTCCTCATTTTAAAAATACTAAAGTAAATGGTGCAACTTTTTGGCTAGACAATGATAAAGCCGTAGTTCTTATGAGTTTAAGAGGTGGGTTTAGTGATGTTTTTTGGTTTAGTTTCTTCCATGAAGTTGGACATATATTACTTCATCCTAAAAGAGATGTTTTTTTAGAAGATGGATGTAGTGATCCAAAACTACAAAAACAAGAGGATGAAGCAGATAAATTTGCTAAAGATTTACTAATTAACAATGATGATTTTAATAAATTTATCTCTTCTAGTATTTCAAAAATTAGTGTAATTGACTTTGCAAAACAACAAGGTATAAAATCTTCAATTGTAGTAGGTCGTTTAATGCATGAAAAAATTATAAATTTTAATGATTATAGATTGTCTCCACTGAGAGATATATATAAGTGGATATAAAATAATGGCATCAAAAACAAATGAACTAGCATTAGAGCAAAGTATTGAAAAAGCACTTACTGGTACAACTGCTGAAGAGTTAAAGAGTGGCGTAAGTGAACCAACACCTACTTATGGAATTAAAAATGACTTTTTCGTAGGTTTTAATAGTGATTTTAACAAAGAGTATGCCATAGATGAAAAACGATTTTGGCACTTCTTAGAATCTACACAAGAAGATGAACTAGATAAATTAAAAAGAGATCCACAATATAAGCTGAAAATCATCCAAAGACTAGATAGGATGATAAAAAAGTATGGGATTTTAAAACTGCTTCGTAAAGGTCTTGATGTAGATGATGCTCATTTTACTTTGATGTTCGTAGCTCCATTAGCTTCAAGTTCGTCAGCTATTAAAAAAAGATTTGATAGCAATGAGTTTAGTGTTACAAGACAAGTGACTTATTCAAAAACTAATCCTCTACAAGAGATTGATATGGTTATATTCATAAATGGTCTTCCTCTCATTACTATGGAGCTTAAAAATCAATGGACAGGACAAAATGCCAAAGTGCATGGACAAAAACAATATAGAGAGGATAGAGACACTACTCAACCTCTTTTAAATTTTGCTAGATGTATAGTTCATTTTGCAGTTGATACAGATGAAGCATATATGACTACAAAACTAGATGGTAAGAAGACTTTCTTTTTACCATTTAATAAAGGTAATAATCATGGCAAAGGAAATCCAGTAAATCCAAATGGACATAAAACTGCCTATATATGGGAGGAAGTATTTACTAAAGATTCTCTTGCTGGACTTATCCAACACTTTGTAAGATTTGATGGTAAAGATGGTGATGCTCTATCTAAAAGAACTCTATATTTTCCTAGATATCATCAAATGGATGTAGTAAGAAAGATAATAGAGGATGCAAGTATCAAAGGTGTAGGACAAACATATCTTATACAACATAGTGCAGGTAGTGGTAAATCAAACTCACTTACATGGGCAGCTTATCAGCTTATAGAAACTTATCCTAAAAGTTTAGATGCTGTAGGTAATCGCGGCTTAGATAATCCACTATTTGATTCAGTTATAGTAGTAACAGATAGGCGACTGTTAGATAAACAGTTAAGAGACAATATAAAAGAGTTTAGCGAAGTGAAAAATATAGTAGCTCCTGCTTATTCATCACAAGAGTTAAAAACAAGCCTTGAAAGTGGTAAAAAGATAATTATCACTACTATTCAAAAGTTCCCATTTATAGTTGATGGTATAGCAGATTTAAGCGATAAACGATTTGCAATAATTATAGATGAAGCCCACAGTTCACAAAGTGGTTCTGCTCATGACAATATGAATCGTGCAATGGGTAAAGATGAAGATGAGGCTTTAGATCCACAAGATGCAATACTAGAAATTATGAGAACTAGAAAAATGAAAGGTAATGCTTCTTATCTAGCATTTACTGCTACACCAAAGCCAAATACACTAGAAAAGTTTGGAGTAGAGCAAGTTGATGGAACTTTTGAGCCATTTCACCTTTATAGTATGAAACAAGCAATAGAAGAAGGTTTTATTTTAGATGTATTATCAAACTATACAACATATAAAAGTTACTACGAAATAGAGAAATCAATAGAAGATAATCCTTTATTTGATACTGCAAAAGCACAAAAAAAGCTAAGAGCTTTCGTAGAGAGAAATGAGAGAACGATAGCAACTAAAACAGATATTATCTTAGATCATTTTGTAAATAAAATAGTAAATACTAAAAAGCTAAAAGGTAAAGCTAAATCAATGGTAGTTACGCAAGATATTCAAACTGCTGTTTTATATCATTTTGCTATAACAGAAAAATTAAAAGAGTTAGGAAATCCATTTAAGACTATTATTGCATTTTCAGGCAAGAAAAAAGTAAAAGGGATAGAGTACACAGAAGATGAACTAAATGGCTTTGCTAGTAAAGATATAAGTGAAAAATTTGATGGCGATGAGTATAGAATACTTGTCGTTGCAAATAAATTCTTAACTGGATTTGACCAGCCAAAACTTACATCAATGTATGTAGATAAAAAACTACAAGGTGTACTTGCTGTTCAAGCACTATCAAGATTAAACAGATCAGCAGATAAACTTGGTAAAAAGACAGAAGATCTATTTGTGCTAGACTTTTTTAATAAAATTGAAGATATAAAAGATTCATTTGATCCATTTTATACAGCCACTACACTAAGTGGTGCTACAGATGTAAATGTACTTCATGAATTAAAAGATTCTTTAGATGATATTGGTGTATATGAATGGAATGAAGTAGAAAACTTTTGTGAAAAATATTTTAATGGAGATGAGGCAAGTGAGCTAAGTCCTATTATAGATGTTGCTGCCCAACGATTTAATAACGAATTAGAGTTAGAAGATGAAGCAAAAGCTGATTATAAAATCAAAGCAAAACAGTTTGTAAAAATATATGGACAGATGGCTTCTATTATGCCGTATGAGATAGTAAACTGGGAAAAACTATTTTGGTTCTTGAAATTCTTAATACCAAAGCTAATTATTCAAGATAAAAACCAAGATATATTAGATGAGCTTTTAAACTCTGTTGATTTATCTACTTATGGGCTTGAAAGAGTAAAATTAAATACTACTATAGCACTAGATGATAGTGAAACAGAATTAGAACCACAAAACCCAAATCCTAGAGGTGCTTTTGGTGGTGATGAAGATAAAGACCCTTTAGACACAATTATAAATAGCTTCAATGAACGATGGTTTCAAGGTTGGGATGCTACACCAGAAGAACAAAGAGTACGATTTATAAATATGGCTCAAAAGATGAAAGAACATCCAGATTTTAAAAGTAAGTATTTAGATAATCCAGATTCACATACCAGAGACTTAGCTTATGTAAAAATCTTTGATGAAGTTATGAATAAACAAAGACGAAGTGAATTAGAACTTTATAAAAGAGTATCTCAAGATGATGTTTTTAAGAGTGCTTTTCAAGATACTGTTAAGAGGTTGTTGAGTGTGTAAATATAAATATAGTTCAAATGATAATAGTGGAACACTATTAAGTTACTAAGTAATAAAACAGTTGAAAATAAAAAAAAGAGATTTTACACGATATATAATCATATCGGGAGAGATTGAAAACAATGATGAAATAAATAAATTTCCAATGTCGTTAAATTTTCTAAATAGTTTAGATATAGATACTATGTATCAAATTAAAATAGATATAGTTGAAGATAGTATAAATTGTTATATTAAATCACAACAAGAACTACCAGCTTTTGTAAAAGAATTGGGAGATAATGTTGAGCCTATAGTAGTTGAAACACAAGAAGAAACTAGCATTACGGATAGTAACCATTGAAAGAAAAATAAGCTACTCTTGGTTTTTAAAGTAAACAACAAGTATATTATTGTAAAACTAAATTTGACCTCTTAATTTAGACCATAAAATTCCTAAAAATTCATGCCATGCGATTTCTGTATCTTTTAGATTCCATCCATTTGGAATTGATAAAAATTTTATTTTCTTATTTCTAATAATAGTTGGAGCTGGTATTGGACTTAATCCTTCTTTTTTAAATAAAGCCAAAGCTCTTGGCATATGATATGAAGCAGTTACAAGATAAAAAGGCTTTTTGCCAATAAATTTTTTTATAACCATAGCTTCTTCTTTTGTGTCTTTTGGAGAAGTATGCATTATTATATCTTCTTTTGGTATTCCTGATTCTATCAATACATTTGCATTGATTATTGCTTCTGGAATGTCGTATACACCTTCATATCCAGATGTTATGATTTTGGCATTTGGTATTTTATGATATAGTCTTAAAGCTTCCCAGCCTCTTTTTTCAATATCTCCGCCTAAAAGTAAAATATATTTTACATCTTTTGAAACATTAACAATATAATCATTTTGTTTATTTAATTGGGTTATCATTGTTTTGCCTACTGGCTGATAGGCAATTATAAAAATCCAAATAAAACCAATAGTTAAAAATATTTTTGCTTTTTTATAGCTATTTTTATATAAAAACCAAAATCCCAAAAGAAATAAAAATAAACCAATTGATAATGGCATTAAAAAAGTAGATAGTATTTTCTTTAAAACAAATCCCATTTATTTTGTATCTTTTATGATTTCTTTTACCGTTTCTATAAAATTGCTATCATTGTTTACGCATTTGCAAACTTTGTATTCTTTTAGTTCTAACTCAAAAGCAATTTCTCTATATTCTATATCAAGCTCAAAAGCTGTTTCACTATTGTCTATTATGAAAGAAATAGGATAAACGATTACTTTTTTGCCCTTTAGATGTTTTAGTGTTTCATCAAGGCTTGGTCTAAGCCATTTCATAGGTCCTACTTTTGATTGATAAGCTAAATTTATTGATTTAAAAGTAGTTGCATAATGTGACAAAAGTTCTTTTAAGATTTCTATATGTTCTTCTATTTGTTTTTTGTAAGGATCGCCTTTTTTTATGATTTTTTCAGGAAGTCCGTGAGCAGAAAAAATCAAATGAAAATCTTTATATTTTCCTTGCTGTTTAATAATTTCATTGCATATTATTTGATTGTATGTTTGATTTTTATAAAAAGGTTCGCATATTTTTATATTAAATTGCTCTTTAAATTCTTCATTTTCTATATGTGACAAAAAATCATCTATGCTTGATTTTGTGGTTGTTGTAGAATATTGCGGATAAAGTGGTAATAGTATAATATCTTTGATGCCTTGTTTTTTTATTCTTTCGATTGCCGTTTGTGCAAATGGAGAAGTGTATCGCATCGCACAAGTTACAAAAAAATCAGGCAAATTTTCTTGCAAATCGACAATTAATTCATCTGTCAAATCGTGTAAAGGCGAAGCTCCACCTATTTTCTCATAGTTCTCCCAAGCTTTTTCGTGCCGTAAAGTTACTATTAAAGATGCCACCATAGATCGAATATAATCATTTTCTATTGTTAAAATATTTTTATCATTAAACATATTTCGCAAAAAAGTGCCAAGCTCATCTTTGTTTCTAGCACCACCCATATTTAATAAAACAAGTGCTTTCATTTATTTCCTTATTTGATTATCAATAAACACGCGAAGCATACCATAATTTTTCATTTTTAAATTTTAATTTTTTGATTTAGTTTGTGTCTAAATTTATAATTTTATCACTACACCATTGTGCTAAGTTTTCATCGTGTGTTATTAAAAGTATGCCAAATCTATCTAAAAATTTTACTAAAAGTTGCATTGTTTCAAGTGCGATTACATTGTCAAGTGCACTAGTTGGTTCATCTGCGAGCAATAAGTCAGGTTTCATTAAGATTGCTCTTAGGATACTGCATCTTTGAAGTTGTCCGCCACTTAGTTCGTATGATTTTTTATCTAGTAAATTTTCATCCAAAGATAGTTCTTTGCAAAGATTTTTAAGTTCATTTTTATCCATATCAACAACAACATCGTTTATTTGATTTATTATACTAAAAGACGGATGAAAGGAACTGTAAGGGTCTTGATAAATAGAACTTATTTTTTTTGTATAAATTGAGCCATTTGATGGTTTTAAATTATTACTAATAAGTTCAAACAAAGTACTTTTTCCACTACCACTAGCACCTACTATAGAAATTAATTCGCCTTTGTTTAAAATAAGCGAAAAATTTTTATAAATAAGATTGGTTTTTGAATAGCCAAAATCAATACTGTCGATTTTTAATATACTTTTTTTCATTATTATATTCTACAATAAAAATTTTATAAGATTAATTAAAGTTAAGTAGTTGTAAAATACTATAACAAAAAAAAAGGAAATCAATATGAAAAAAATTTTATTAACTACAGTGCTTTGTGGTGCTACTGCATTTGCTGCTGTTAATTTAGGAGCTTGTAAGGCTTGTCATGGTGCAAACTTTGAGAAAAAAGCATTAGGAAAATCTAAAGTTGTTAAAGATATGACTAAAGATGAAGTTTCTAAATCTATGATAGGTTATAAAAATGGAACTTATGGTGGGGCTATGAAAGGTCTTATGAAAGGTCAAGTTGCTAAATATAGTGATGAAGAACTGTCTTCTACAGGTCTTGGTAAATAATTAATTATTTTTAAATTTACATTAAAAAACCAATCACTTTTTAGTGGTTGGTTTTTTTAATTTAAAGACTCCCATTTTTTTATCTTTATAGATTTTGTTTTGCTTTTTAATTAAGCCATGCATACAAACATATATATTGTTTTTTGAACATAATGTTAAAAATCCATAAGCTATCATAAGATTTGAAGTTGCTTCAATAGGATTAATATTAAAGGGTTTCATAGAACCAATTAAGATAATTTTTTTATTTTTAATATTTTTTGATAAATATGATGCTGTTAAATTTACAGTATCGGTTCCGTGAACTATAATAATTTTTTTAAAATCAGTTTTATTTATATATCTTAATAATTTTTTTCTATCTTTTTTATTGATATGTAAACTATCTTTATAAATAAGACCTTTTATTTTTACATTGTATATTTTTGAAGTTTTAAAAATTTTTTTTATTATTTTATTATTTTTTTGAATAATCAAATTTCCTGTTATTTCATTATAGATTTTATTAAAAGTTCCACCTGTATTAATAATCAATATCTTTCTTTTTTTATTCATTTTTTATTCTTTATTCATTTTTTTTGTGTTATTATAACTAATATTATATTATAAGAAAAGAGAATAATGATTCCCAATACGCAAAGATTAAAAAATATTACTGTTTTATACTGCGAAGATGAAGATGAGCTAAGAGAGGTTACGGTTAATATTTTAGAACAGTTTATAGGAAGGCAATTAATTGCAAAAGATGGAAAACAAGGTTTAAAACTATTTGTAGAAAACCAAGATAGTATAGATTTGATTATTACTGATCTTAATATGCCAAATATGAATGGTATTGAAATGACAAAAAGAATTAAAGATATAAATCCAGATGTTCCAATAATCGTAGCAACAGCATTTTCAAATAGAGAGTATCTTCTTGAAGCTATCAATATGGGTGTAGATAAATATGTACTAAAGCCAGTAAACATTAAAAAATTACTTGAAGCAATGGTGCAATCACTACTCTATCACGAGCTTAGGGATTTATATAGCGATTCGTTGACCCATTTGCCAAATAGAAATGCTTTAATAAAAAGTATTAATTCTCAAGATAAGGCACTCGTAGCATTAATAAATATTGATAAGTTTTCAGTATTAAATGATCTTTATGGCGAAAAAAATGGAGATTTATTACTTATAGCATTTGCAAAAAGATTAGAAGACTCTTTTTCGGATAAATATAAAGTTTATTGTTCTGGAGCAGATAAATTTGTTTTACTTGCTAAAAACAATACTCAATCTATAGAATCTTTAAAAATTTTATGCGAAGTTTTTATTGAAGATATTGATAAAAATGGTATTTACATATCAGAATATGAAGTATATCTTAATATTACAATAGGAATAGCTCAAGCAAATGATAAACATGCTTATGAATATGCACAAAGAGCTGTTCAAAAAGCTAGAGTTTCATTTGTGCAACTTATGGAATATGATGAAACAAAATTTGAACAAAAAGAAGATTTTGAAGAAAATTTAAAGTGGATTAAAAAATTAAAAAATGGTGCAATTGATGGTCATTTTCAGCCATTTTTTCAACCAATTGTGGAATCTGGTACAGAAAAGGTTGTTAAATACGAAGCTCTTATTAGATACATAGAAAAAGATGGTACCGAAATACCTCCATATAAATTTTTACCAATTGCAAAAAAAGCTAAACTTTTTCCTGTAATTATTAAGATAATGCTTCAATCTGTAATAAAAATTATAAAAGAAAAAAATATTAGAGTTGCAGTAAATATATCTTATGAAGATATTCTTAATAAGGATACATATGATTTTATTTTTTCTACATTAGAATCAAATAAAGAAGAAGCAAAATTTTTAGATTTTGAATTACTTGAAAGTGAAGAAATAGAAGATTTTGATTTAGTTAGAAAATTTATTGATAATGCAAGAAAGTATGGCTGTAAAATTGGTGTAGATGATTTTGGAGCAGGATATTCAAACTTTAATATGCTAGAAGCTCTAAATATAGATTTTATCAAGATTGATGGGTCGTTAATAAAAGATATTGATCGGTTACCAAAACAAGCTCTTATAGTAGAAACCATTTTTGGATTTTGTGATAAACTAGGAATCAAGACGGTTGCAGAGTTTGTTAGTAGCGAGGAAATATATTTGAAAGTTAAAAAAATTGGAATAACCTATATGCAAGGTTGGCATTTTGGAAAAGCTATAAATAAAAAAGAAATATAAAAAATTAATTATACTTCTTTGTTCCAATATTTTATAATATCTTCTATATTAAATAATTTTGTTTTAGCTTGAGCTGCTTTTGCTATTGACACTAGTAGTTGTGAAGCTTCTTGTAAATTATCATTCATTATAAAATAATCATATTTGTCAATTTGCTTTATTTCTTTTTTTGCATTTTCAATTCTTTTTTTGATTGTGCTTGAATCATCTGTATTTCTAGAAAGCAATCTGTTTTCAAGCTCCTTAAGCGTTGGTGTCGTAATAAATACTGAAGTGGTCACATCATGTAATTGTTGTTTTACTATTCTATGTCCTTGAACATCTATATCAAATATTACTAATTTTCCAGCATTTAAAGAACTTATAATTGATTTTAATGATGTTCCATAATAATTGCCGTGAACTTTGGCATGTTCTAAAAAATAACCTTCATGAATATCTTTTTCAAATTCTTCTTTGGATACAAAAAAATAATCAACTCCATCTTTTTCTCCTGTTCTAGGAGCTCTTGTGGTAGTAGAAATTGAAAAATAATAATTATCTACAGCCTTATACACTTCTTTTAAAAGTGAGCTTTTGCCACACCCACTAGGACCAGAAATAACTAAAATAGCACCTTTATTTAGTAAAGTTTGCATTTTTATCCAACTTCAATTTAAGACTAATTTCTTTGCCATTTGTTAAAGCATCTATAATATTTTGATCAAGCTTATTTAACAAAGGTGATAATTCTTGCATAGAATATTCATTCAATATTAGTTTAATAGGTTTATTTTCAGAAAATTGATATTCTCTAACTTCATCAATTGCTTTATCAATAATATAGGACAAATCTACCCAGTCATCATCATTATCATCGCTAGATTCTGCAATTTTAGACTCTTTGGTATCAATAGTTGTTGTTTCATTATAATCAAGAATATTTTGAATTTTTGATAATTCATTTGTATCTAAAACTCCACCATCTTTAACAAATGCTGTTGGCACTATACTTTCATCTGCCTCTTCTGAAATTTCATCGGAAATATCTTCTGCTAGTGTTTCGATAAAATCTAAAGAATCAGAAACTTCATTATCATCATTTTCTTTGGTTTCTTTTTGTGCTACAGTAGAATTTTGTAAGATTTTGATTTGTTCTTCTAAGATTTTGACCAAAGTAGATGGTAAAAAAGGTTTAGAAATTATAAAATCACAATCTTCTTTTAAATCATTTTTATTTTTTGTGATTATTCCAAATCTTTTTGTTTTTGCCGATATGTTTTCATTTAAAATTTCATCATCTATTACAACTAAATCAATTTTGTCATTATTTTGTTCTTGTAATGTTTCATTTAAAAAATGGTCAGAAATAGTTAATTTAATATTAATTTTTTTAGATACTAAATTAAATATTTGTTTTATTATTGCTGTTTTTGATATTAAAAGTAAATTCATTTTAATTCTTCCAATTTGTTTTCATTTAATCTGTAAATTTTATCGCATTTTTGAGCAATTTCTTGCTCGTGTGTTACTAAAATCATACCAGCATTATTTTGTTTCACATAGTCAAAAAGCACATCCATAACTTCAATCGAAGTTTTTTTATCAAGATTTCCAGTTGGCTCATCTGCAAATATAATCTTTGGCTTTTTTGTTAAAACTCTAGCAATTGAGAGTCTTTGTTGTTGTCCGCCACTAAGTTCTCCAACTCCTTGAGTCATTACATGATCAATTTTTAATTTCTCCAATAACCTACTATCAACAGTATTGTTAGTTAATAAAGAGGCGATTTCTAAATTTTCATTTGCATCAAATCCACGAAATAAGTAATGTGCTTGAAATATTATACCAAAATCTTTTCGTCTAATACTTAAAAGGTTTTTTTTTGAAAGATTAAATATATTTTGTTTATTATATATTATTTCTCCACTATGTGGTTTTAGTAATGAACAGAAAATATTTAATAAAGTAGATTTTCCACTACCACTTATGCCAACAATAGCAATAGTTTGTTGTTTTTTTAAAGTAAGATTTATATTTTCAAAAAGTGGATAGTCAAAGTTGTGAGAAATATTTTTTATTTCTAAAAGATAAGTGTTAAGTGAAGAATTAGCTTGATTACTATTTTTCACTTTTCACTTTTCACTTTTTAGTTCTAGTTAGCCATTTGTGCCGCAACTTCAGCAGCAAAATCTTCTTCTTTTTTCTCTATACCTTCACCTAGTTCAAATTTAATATATTCTACTAATTTGATTGATTCGTCAGTATCTTTAATAGCTTGTGCTACTGTTTTTTTATCATCCATAACAAATGCTTGACTTAAAAGTGCCAATTGAGAATCTAATTGAGTGTTATCTTCAATAAATCTTGCAATTTTACCTTTTAAAATATTATCAATAATTTTTTCAGGTTTACCTTCTGCTAGCAATTCCTCTTTCATTTTAGCTCTTGCATTATTAAGTGCTTCTTCTGTAAGTTGAATTTTACTAACAAATAAAGGAATATTTTTTTCAGGTTTACCTAGTCTATGCAATTCAATATTTTCTTTTTCAATATCAGCAATAATTGCTTTATTTTCACTTTCGATAAATTCAGAATCTAAATCTTTATAGCTAATAACAGATGGTTTCATAGCAGCTGCGTGCATACCTAAAGATTTTAATAAAGCTTTAGTTTTTTCTTTAGCTTCTGGTGCACAAGTTGCAGCTAAAATAACACCAACTCTACCATTTGTATGAACATAACCATTTACAACACCTTCATCAGTTGAAACAGTTGCCATTTTTCTGGCAACGATATTTTCGCCAATAGTTGCGATATTGTTATTTAAATATTCTTCAAAATTTATACCATCTATTGTTGTTTTATTTAATTCTTCAGTACAACTTGAACCAGTAACTTGAACATGAGCTGTAATATCACTTATTAAATTAATAAAATTTTCATTTTTAGCTACAAAATCAGTTTGAGAATTAATCTCTGTCATTGTAGCTTTTGTATTGTCGTCATTGATTAAAATTGATACAAGACCTTCTGCCGCAACATTGCCACTTTTTTTAGCAGCTTTTGCAAGTCCTGATTCTCTTAAAAATGCTAATGACTTATCAATGTCACCTTCACATTCATTAAGTGCTTTTTTACAATCAAGCATACCAGCACCAGATTTTTCTCTTAATTCTTTAATTAATTTTGGAGTTGAACCTGCCATTATTCTGCCTTTGCAGCTTCTGTAGTTTCTTCGGCTTTTTCGCCCTCTGCAACAGCTTCTGCTACAACTTCAGCTTGCTCATCATCAGTTACTACTTCTTCAACATCTTCACCTTTTTCTTCTGCTAAAGCTGATTTTCCTTCATTCATAGCTGCTGCCATTTCATTACAAAAAAGTTGAATTGATCTAATCGCATCATCATTTCCTGGAATTGGATAATCAACTAAATCAGGGTCACAGTTTGTATCAAGTGGAGCAACAACAGTAATTCCCAATCTTTTAGCTTCTAAAATAGCAATTTTTTCTTTAACTGCATCAAGAACAAACATCATATCAGGGATATTTTTCATTTCTTTAATTCCACCAAGATAATCTTCAAGTTTAGCTTCTTTTCTTGTAAGCATTAAAGCTTCTTTTTTAGTTAAAAGATCAAGCTGACCTTCTTCTCTCATTTTTTTAATAATTTCAAGTTTTCTAATTGATTTTTTCATTGTTGGGTAGTTCGTAAGCATTCCACCTAACCATCTGTGATTTACATAAGGCATACCACAATCAATAGCAGCTTTTTTAACAGCTTCGCTAGCTTGTTTTTTAGTACCAACAAATATCATTGTTTTACCTTCAGCAGCCGCATCTCTTACTACATTATAAGTGTATCTGAAATATCTAAGTGTTTTTTGTAAATCTATAATATAGATATTTTTTCTAACACCAAAAATAAATTTTTTCATTTTTGGATTCCATCTTCTTGTTTGGTGACCAAAGTGTACACCACATTCTA
>JAOZVJ010000045.1 GCA_029938215.1 Arcobacteraceae bacterium
AATATGAAACAGAAACATCACAAAAAGTTTTAATGGATAAGTTTCCTTATATTGTAATATATGAACAATATAAAGATATAATTATGATATTGGCAATATTCCACACTAGTAGAAATCCGACAAACCTACAAGATAGGACATAATAAGTCGTACTGACTGTGAATGAATTTTAAAATTGATACCGCTTCAACATTATTATTTTTTAAATAGCCAATTTATCAACAGCATTATTTTTGACTTGTGCCAAAAATCAAAAACTTACATGCCTATTTTAACAGTTCGCCGAACATCCAAATATCAATGATTTTATTTAATCCGAAATATAGCTTTTTTTTGATATCCTAATTCAAAATAGTAACATCCTTAATGGATTGGTAAAGGATTGATATGGCTTTAAAAGTAGCGATTAATGGATTAGGAAGAATTGGAAGATGTGTAGCTAGAATAATTGGTTCTCGTGATGATATTGAATTAGTAGCTGCAAATGCAAGCGGTAGTGAAGAGATGATACAATATGGTCTTAGATATGATTCTGTTCATGGTAAAAGAAGTGATATTGAAGTAAAAGATGGATTTATTTATATTGGAAATGATAAAGCTAAATTATTAAGCCAAAGAGATCCTGCAAAATTGGATTTTGCTTCTTTGGGTGTAGATGTAGTTTTGGAGTGTACAGGTGCATTTTTGACAAAAGAATCAGTTCAGCCATACTTGGACAATGGCGTTAAAAAAGTTGTTTTTTCTGCACCTGCAAAAGATGATACGGCAACATTTGTAATGGGGGTAAACGAAGATAAATACGATGGTCAAACAGTTGTATCAAATGCTTCTTGTACTACAAATGGATTAGCTCCAGTTGCAAAAGTTTTAGATGATGCTTTTGGTATCGAAAATGGACTTATGACTACAATTCATTCTTATACAGGAAGTCAGCCAATTCTTGATGCAAAGCACAGCAAAGACCCTAGAAAAGCAAGAGCAGGGGCTGTTAATCTAATACCTACAACAACAGGTGCCGCTAAAGCTATTGCTAAAGTTATGCCACATTTAAAAGGTAAAATTAATGGTCAAGCTATAAGAATACCTACACCAAATGTTTCAATGGTAGATTTAACAGTAACTCTTAAAAAAAGAACAACAGAAGATGAGGTAAATCAAGCATTTATCGATGCTTCAAATGGTGCTTTAAAAGGTATCTTAGGCGTTGATACAGAGCGTAGAGTTTCCAGCGATTTTTGTGGTGATGATACAAGTACGGTTGTGCCACTTGATACTACGCAAGTAGTAGGCGAAAAGATGGTAAAAGTTTTGGCTTGGTATGATAATGAATGGGGTTATTCTACTAGACTTGTCGATATGGCAGTACATATATCAAAGAGTTAGGATAAGTTTATGAAACTACAAGAGATAAAAAATATAGATATTGCAAATAAAAAAGTTTTTATAAGATGTGATTTTAATGTTCCAGTTGATGAATGTCAAAATATTACTGATGATAGAAGAATTAAATCTGCTTTAAATACTATTAGATACTGCATAGATAATGATTGTGCCGTTATAATTGCTTCGCATTTTGGAAGACCCAAAAATGGATTTGAAGATAAGTTTTCTTTAAAACCAATTGCTAAAAGACTTCATACGCTTTTGAAACAAGATATTAAATTAGCACCAAATGTTATCTGTGAAGAAACCATAGAAATGGCTTCAAAGCTTCAAAGTGGCGAAATAATGTTACTTGAAAATATGAGATTTGAAATCGGTGAAACAAAAAATGATCCAATATTATCAAAAACTTTAGCATCTTTAGCTGATGTTTTTATCAACGATGCTTTTGGTGTATCTCATAGGGCGCATGCTTCTGTGGAGGGTATTGCAAATCATTTTGATATAAATCATAAAGCTGCTGGATTTTTATTGGCAAAAGAGATTAAGTTTTTTTATCATATTGTGGAAGAGCCAAAAAGACCATTTGTATCTATTGTTGGTGGTAGTAAAGTAAGCGGAAAGTTAGAAGCATTATATAATTTAGTTCCAAAAGTTGATAAGATTATCATAGGTGGCGGTATGGCTTTTACATTTCTAAAAGCTTTAGGTTATGAAATTGGAAATTCTTTGGTTGAAGAAGAATTGATACCTGAAGCATTAAAAATTATGGATGAGGCTAAGAATCTTGGTGTAAAATTTTATCTTCCTATAGATGTAGTTGTTGCTGAAACTTTTGATGCGGAAAGTGTCGCAAAAGAGACAACCATACAGGAGATACCAAAAGATTGGATTGGACTTGATATAGGTTCTGCTTCGTCTTTACTCTTCTCTACTGCATTACAAGGGGCAAATACTATACTTTGGAATGGACCAATGGGTGTTTATGAGATGGATAAATTTGCAAAAGGAAGCATAAAACTTTCTCACGCAGTTGCATCTAGTTTTGCTACAACAGTAGTTGGCGGTGGCGATACTGCTGATTTAGTAAGAAGAACTGGAGATGAAGAAGATATGACTTTTATTTCTACTGGTGGCGGAGCTTCTTTGGAGTTAATGGAGGGTAAAATATTGCCTGGTGTTAAGGCACTAATTATAGAAGAGTAGAATGAATAAAAGAATATAATTAAAAATGCAATTAGATAAAACTAACTACAAGAACTTTATAAAAGATATAAAGTCAAAAATACAAACTTCACAGATTAAGGCATCTATTAAAGTTAATATTGAATTATTAAAACTTTATTGGAATTTAGCCCAAATGATTGTGGAAAAACAAAAAGAGACTTCATGGGGTAATAATTTAATTTTAAATATTAGCAATGATTTAAAACAAGAATTTCCTAATTTAAAAGGTTTTTCAATATCAAATATTAAATATATGCGACAATGGTATCTATTTTTTTCAAATAGCCAACAACTTGTTGGCGAAAGTAAAAATCAAAAAAGCCAACAAGTTGTTGCCCATTTAGAAAATAGTATATTTCAAATACCATGGGGACATAATATCGCTATCATTACCAAGATTAAAGATTTGGAAGAGGCAACGTTTTATATTAATCAAACTATAGAAAATAATTGGTCAAGGTCTATATTAATTCATCAAATAGAATCAAATCTTTACAATAGAAAAGCTAAAGCTATTACAAATTTCAAAGATAAACTACCAGAGGTACATTCTGATTTAGCACTACAAATTTTAAAAGATCCTTATAATTTTGATTTTTTAATGTTAAGCCAAAAACATGATGAAAAAGAACTAGAAGATGCTTTGATGGATAATATGACACATTTTTTATTAGAATTGGGTCAAGGCTTTTCTTTTGTTGGGCGACAATATAAACTTGAAATTGCCGGAGATACTTTTAAAATTGATTTGCTTTTTTACAATATTAAACTTCATTGCTATGTTGTAATTGAACTTAAAACCGATAAGTTTAAACCTGAGTTTGCAGGAAAATTGAATTTTTATGTATCCGCAGTTGATGGTGAGATAAAAGGCGAACTTGATAATCCAACTATTGGTATTTTAATATGTAAATCAAAAAATAATACTGTTGTAGAATATGCTTTGCAAGATATGTCTAAGCCATTGGGAATAAGTGAATATCAATTAACACAGATATTACCTGATAAATTTAAATCAAGTTTACCTAGTATTGAAGACATAGAAAAGGAATTGGAATAATATGAAAATATTACTAAATGGAGTAGGTAGGATTGGTAAGGCTATTTTGCGAATAGCTTTAAAAAATAAATCTTTTGAAGTGGTTACCATAAATGAATTAAATTCAAATATACAAAATTTGGCTTATTCTATAAATTATGATTCTACTTATGGAAAATTAAAAAATAAATTTAAACCGTATAAAAATTATATAGAAAATAAAACCACGAAAATAGAAATAATAAATGAAAAGTCTTTATTGGATATTGATTTTAAAAAATATGATATTGATTTTGTTATTGATGCTAGTGGAAGTAAGCTTGATATAAAACAATTTAAAAATTTAGATGTAAAGGCTATTTTTTTAACTCATCCTAATAAAAATGCAGACATAAATGTAATTTTAGGTGTAAATGAAAATAAATTAGATATTAAAAAACATAAGATTATTTCTACAAGTTCTTGTAATGCAACTGCATTATTGCCTATTTTAAAACTTTGTGATGATAATTTTAAAATAGAATATGGAGATATTACTACAGTTCATCCTTTGCTTAACCATCAAAAAGTTTTAGATAGTGGTTGTGTTGGAAATTATGATAGAAATATTCAATGTAATGCAGAATTTGGGAGGTCGTCACTGCAAAATATAATTCCAAGTAAAACTACAACTGTTGAAGCTTGTTCTTATGTGTTAGCACAAATTAATGATGATATTTTTTCTTCAAGTTCTTTGAGAGTTCCAACTGCTACGGTTGGAGTAATTAATGTAAATTTAAAAGTAAAAAAAAGATGCAAAAAAGAAAAATTAATATCTTTGTGTAAGAAGTATGAAAAAGAACAGACTTCAAAGATTATTTTAAATAATTACAAATCTTTGGTTTCTAGTGATTTTCAAAAAGAAAAATATACTACAATAATAGATCATAGATTTACTGATGTAAAACAAGAAAAAATGATAAAGCTTGTAATTTGGTATGACAATGAGTGGGGCTATGCTTCAAAGGTTGTTGATATTATCAATAGTTTATATAAGAATTAATATGGTAAAATTTTTATAATTAATATTTAGGAGTATATGATGAAAACAAAATTAATAAAACTTATGTTGGCTACAAGCCTTTGTGCAAGTGTATCTTTTGCAGACGAAACAAGATTGGTTGTGGAAATGAAAAATATGAGAGATAGTATGCATCAAATAAATGATGGATTTTTTTATAACAAGAAAGATAAGATACTGGAAGCTCTTGTTCTTTTGGAAAATGCTAATAAAATCTTTAAGACTCAAAAAGATATAAGAATTTATCTTCCAGAAAAAGTAAAACATATGTCTGGAGTTGCTCTTATGACATCAAAAAAAATAAATACAAATATCAAAAAAATGAAAAAGTTTATTAAGAAAAATAATTCTGCTGAAGCTTCAAATGCTTATATAGACATTGTAAATAGCTGTACATCTTGTCACGCCATAACTAGAGGATGGTAAATTTATAATTTTACATTTTCAAGTTTTGCTTGGAAATGTAATTGTAATCCTAAAAAATCAAAAATATTTTAAAACTTTATGCTAAAATACAAACTTTAATAAAATACAAAAAAGAAGGCTTATAAAAATGCAGGAAGAAATGAAACAAACTATTGAACACAAAATAATCGCATCAAATTTCAAAACAAATCACACTAGAAAAAGTACAGGAGATTTTATAGAAAATATAAATTCATTTTTAGATGAGGAAGATATCAAAAATGAAGTTTATATTTTTCCTACGGCAACTTCACTAGATAATTTTGATACCGTAAAAAATCTTGAAGTAGGTGTTCAAAATGCTTATTTTGTACAAAATGGATCTTTTACTGGAGAGATTGGCACACAGCAACTTGATGAATTTGAAATAAAAACAATTCTGATAGGACATAGTGAAAGAAGACATATTTTAGGGGAAACACAAAAAGAAATTTCTTTAAAATATAATTTTTATAAATCTTTAGGATATAAAATAATTTATTGTATTGGCGAGCCTTTAGAAGTAAAAGAAGCTGGATTAACTGAAACTCTTGGATATATTTGGGAACAGTTTGATGGTATTGATTTGAATTATGAAAATTTAATATTGGCATATGAACCAGTTTGGGCGATAGGCACAGGAGTTGTTGCAAAAATTGAAGATATTGCTAAAATTCACAGAAAAATAAAAAAGAAAATAAACAAACCTTTGCTTTATGGCGGAAGTGTAAAAGTTGATAATATTGCTGAAGTTTTAAGTGTACCAAATGTTGATGGAACATTAATAGGAACAGCTAGTTGGGATATTGATAATTTTAAAAAAATGATAAAAATAACTAAGGAGAAATAAGAATGGTAATGAAGGGCAAAAAAGGTATTATTTTAGGTGTGGCAAATAATAAATCAATAGCTTATGGAATAGCAAAACAATGTGCCGAGCAAGGTGCTACGATAGCTTTTACATACTTAAATGATAGTTTAAAAAAAAGAGTTGTTCCAATAGCCGAAGAATTTGGTTTTAGTGATTATGTGTATCCCTGTGATGTGAGCAATCCAGAAGAAATCAAAGCATTAAAAGAATCTTTAGAAAAAGATATGGGACAAATTGATTTTATTGTTCACTCTATTGCATTTGCTCCAAAAGAAGGATTGAGCGGTAGATTTTATGATATTGGAAAAGATGCCTTTGATATTGCCATGGATATATCTGTTTATTCGCTTATAGAAGTTACGAGAGAATTAAAACCTCTTATGAGCGATAGTAGTTCGATTCTAACATTGACTTATTATGGAGGAGCTAAATATATTCCAAATTATAATCTTATGGGAGTAGCAAAAGCTGCACTTGAAATGACAGTAAAATATATGTCAGAAGATCTTGGAAAAGATGGAATTAGAGTAAATGCAATTAGTGCGGGTCCTATTAAAACTTTAGCGGCTGCTGGAATTGGCGAATTTAGATTTATGTTGAAATGGAATGAAGCTCACGCACCTTTAAAAAAGAATGTTACAACAACAGAAGTTGGAAATAGCGGAATGTATTTACTATCAGATTTAAGTAGTGCTGTTACTGGTGAAATTCACTATGTTGATTGCGGATTTAATATTATGGGTATGCCAGCAACTACTTTTAATGAAGACGGTAAACAAGTAATTGCTTGGAATGGCGATAAATAAACTTAGTTTATTTTTTATAATAAAAAGGATTTTTTGTGAAGCATAATGTTTATTTTATTAATAAAATTGTTTACATTGTATTTGCAATTTGGACATTAATTATATGTTCTGTTGGTTTTGTGCTTGTTAATGAAAATTATTCTTATTCAGAAGAACTTATAAAAAAAGAAGCACAAACAAGTGTTAAAAAAAATATTTCTTTTCGTAGATGGGTTGCAAAACAAGGCGGAGTGTATGTTTTAGTTAAAAAAAATACGAAGCATGATAAATACCTTACAAATGTAGCGGATCATAATATTGTCACAAGAGATGGAAAAAATTTAACACTTTTGAGTCCAGCATTTACCTTGTCCCAAACTATGAAAGCATATTCAAATAATACCAATAGAAGAGAACGGCTTGTATCAAGCAAGCCACTAAATCCAGAAAATAAAGTAGATATATGGGAAGCAAAAGCTTTAAAAATAGCAAAACAAACAAAAAAACCTTTTTCAGAAAATCAAAATATTGAAAATAAAGAATATTTTAGATGTTTTCAGCCATATATAACAAAGCCTTTATGTATCAAATGTCACCCTAAAGATTATACTATTGGTAGTGTCAATGGCGGAATTTCAATTTCTATATTAACAAAATCTTTTAGAGAAGAGGCATTTGCAAGGTCAATATTAAGTATAGTGATGCTATTTATTTTGTATTTAATTGGTTTAGTGGTTATTTATTATGGTAAAATCATAGCAGAAAAAGCTGTGTCTTCAAAAATAAAAGATTATGAACAGCATATATATTCACTAGTAGATCTTATTGAAAAAAGAGATAGTTACACAGCTGGACATACTTCAAGAGTTGCAAAATTTTCCACACTTATTGCTAAGGAGATGGGCTACAAAGAAGATGAAGTTTATAATTTGCATAGAGCTTGTATGCTTCATGATATAGGTAAAATATCAACACCTGATTCGATACTTCTAAAGCCAGGAAAATTATCTGATAGTGAATATAAAATTATGCAAAATCATGTAACTGTAAGTTATGATTTATTAAGAAAAGTAGATTTATACAAGGATATAGCTGAGATAGTTAGACATCATCATGAAAAATATGATGGCACAGGTTATCCGCAAGGATTAAAAGGTAGTGAGATACCAATATTTTCTCAAATTATGTCTTTAGCAGATGCTTTTGATGCTATGACGACAAACAGAATATATAAATCAAAGAAAACAATAGAAGTTGCAATAAAAGAGTTGAATGATTTGTCTTCCATGCAATTTAGTCCAGATGTAGTAGAAGCCGCAAGTATAGCACTTAAAAATGTAAAAATTAAAAGCAATATAACACAAAGACCAAAAACAGATATAGAGAAAGAAAGATTTTCTTTTTTTTATAAAGATAGTGTAAGCGGTGCATTTAATCAGGATTATTTAAAATATGTATTAACTCACAATATTGAAGATGAAGATTTTGGAGTTAAATTTTTATTTGTGATAAGCTTGCATAATTTTTCAAATCATAATAAAAAATATGGCTGGGAGCATGGAGATAATATTCTTAAAAAAATTAGAAAAAAAATTCAGAAATTAAATGCAAGTGATTTTATTTTTAGATTGCATGGTGATTATTTTGTTGTTTTAAATAAGGATTTTTTTGAATATAAAGAACATTTTCAAGAAATTAATAAAATACTTAATGGTACGGACATAACTTTGACATGTGAACACTATGATATTGAAAAAGAAAATATAAAAACTTTAAGAGATGCAGAGAAGTTGCTAATTTAAATTTTTTGGTGGCATATTTTTTACATATTTGAGTTAATAGTAATATTACTGAATTTTGGATAAAATGAGGTTTTTATCTTAAATAATATAACAAAATTTAGATTTATCACGAGGAACAATAAAATGCAAATAGATTTTAAAAAATTAGCACAAAAATATCAAACACCTTATTATGTATATGATTTTGACTATATCACAAAACAATACGAAGAACTAAAGAATGCTTTTAAAGCAAGAAAATCGCTTATCTCTTATGCCGTTAAAGCAAACTCAAATTTAAGTGTAGTGCAACACTTGGCACAGCAAGGAGCAGGGGCAGATTGCGTTAGTATTGGCGAAGTTAAAAGAGCTTTAAAAGTAGGAATTGCTAAATATAAGATTATTTTTTCTGGCGTTGGTAAAACTGATGATGAAATTAGACAAGCTTTAGAATTTGATATTTTAATGATAAATGTAGAAAGCGAAGCAGAACTTAAAAGAGTTGAATTAATCGCGGAAGAGTTAGATAAAGAAGCTAGGATATCAATAAGAGTAAATCCAAATGTTGATCCAAAAACTCATCCTTATATTTCTACTGGATTACATGAGAATAAATTTGGTGTAGATATAAATACTGCAAAAAGAATGTATATTATGTCTAAAAATTCTAAAAACCTAGATCCTATTGGTATCCACTGTCATATAGGTAGCCAGCTTACAGATTTAGAACCTATTAAAGAATCTATAAATATAGTTGCAAATTTAGTTAGAAATATAAAATCTGCTCTTGATATTGAGTTGAAATTTTTTGATGTAGGTGGCGGACTTGGTATCGTTTATGACAATGAAACTTTAATTGATACTTATGAATATGCTCAAGCAGTTTTAGATAGTTTATTTGGTCTTGATATTACAGTTATATGCGAACCAGGTAGATTTATAGTTGGAAATAGTGGCGTATTTGTTACAAAAGTTTTATACGAAAAAACAAATGGGGATAAAAGATTTGTAGTAGTAGATGGCGCGATGAACGACTTGCTTAGACCAACTCTTTATGATGCTTATCATAAAATTGAAGTGTTAGACAAAGATAGCGATCAAAGCAAATGTAATGTTGTAGGTCCAATATGTGAGAGTGGTGATTTTTTTGCAAAAAATATTGAATTACCAAAGACTGAACATAATGATTTAATGGCAATATATAGTGCTGGTGCGTATGGTTTTACAATGGCTAGTAATTATAATACGCGCGGAAGAGTTGCGGAAATTGCTATTGAAAATAATGATGACAGACTTATAAGAAAAAGAGAAACATTTGAAGATTTAATAGCACTTGAAGAGGAATATCTTAAATAAATTTCTATATATGGAGGCAACTATGAATAAAGAAGCTGGATTAAAAAAATTAAGAGATACCCTTGATAGTATTGACAACGAAGTATTAGAGCTTTTAAATAAAAGAATGGAAGTTGTCCATAAAGTAGGAGAACTTAAAGCTGTTAGCGGTGGAGCAATTTATAGACCTGAACGAGAAAAAGCGATTATACAAAGGCTTACTGAACAATCAAAACAAGATGATGGTGCATTAGCAAAAAATGCAATCGAAGCTATTTTTTTAGAAGTTTTTGCAGTAAGTAGAAATCTTGAATTACCAGAAAAAGTAGCATTTTTAGGACCTATTGGAACTTTTACACATCAAATGAGCGAAAGTAAATTTGGTGCTATGAGTGAGTATGTTCCTATGAATAGCATTAAAGGTGTTTTTAATGAAGTTGCAGCAAAAAGAGCAAAATTTGGTGTAGTACCTATTGAAAATAGTAGCAATGGTATGGTAAATGATACTTTGATGGCACTAAATGAATACAATTTGAAAATAGTATCAAATTCTCCTATGAATATTCATCATTCATTTGCCACAAAATGTGAACATATAAAAGATATAAAAAAAATTTATTCCAAAGATATAGTGTTTGGTCAATGTAGAAATTTTTTAAGTGAATATAAGCTTGATAATGTAGAGTTAATACCAGTAAATTCTACGGCAAATGCAGCACTAAAAGCACTTGAAGAAGAAGATAGTGCGGCTATATGTGCCCATATCGCTGCCAAACTTTATGGATTGCCTATTTTATTTGAACAAATAGAAGATGATAGTAAAAATCATACAAACTTTGTTATTATAAGTGATTTTAATAATGCAAATAGCGGTAATGACAACACTTCGATTTTGGCAAAATTATCAAAAGAAAGTGGTAGTTTAGTTAGATTTTTGGAAGAATTTAATAAGAGAAATATAAATCTTACAAAAATAGAATCGCATATTATAAAACAAGAATTGATTTTTTATATTGAATTTAACGGACACAAAGATGATAAAAATATTAATGAAATAATTGATATATATAAAGATGAAATAAAATTTTTAGGAAGTTATTTAAGGGAAACGGATGAAAATTAATAAATATATGTCAATCTGTAATGTTTTTATATTAATTTTTAAAAAAGGAGTATTATTACATTAAAATATTAAGGGGCTAAAATGAGTGTAAATAATACTTACAATCAATTAGAAATTAATTTTAATGTAAAAAGCAATAATATGACTAAATCAATAAGTAATAAAAATCAAAAAAAAATCAAAAATATTTTAACTGTTGGCGGATTATTTGCTGGAATTGGTGGTATTGAACTTGGTTTTAAAAAAGTAGGTTTTAAAATTTCATGGGCAAATGAAATTGATAAAAATGCAGCAATTACATATAGAATAAATCATAAGCATAAACTTTTTGAGAAAGATTTAAAAGAGTTACAAACTGTTGAAGTCGAAAAAATAGATATTTTAACAGGAGGTTTTCCTTGCCAAGCTTTTTCTGTAGCAGGATATAGAAAAGGATTTGAAGATGATAGGGGAAATGTTTTTTTTGAAATTTTAAGATTTATAGATGATTTGAAACCTAAGGTTTTATTTTTAGAAAATGTAAAAAATTTAAAAAGCCATGATAATGGAAAAACATTTAAAACTGTTATAAATGAGCTTGAAAGTAGAGGCTATCATTTAAATTATAAAGTTTTAAATAGTTCTCAATATGCTAATGTGCCACAAAATAGAGAAAGAATTTATATTGTAGGATTTAGAGACAAAGAAGTTTATAATAATTTTGAATTTCCAAAACCTAAAAAACTAACAAAGACTATTAAGGATTTATTAGATGATAAAGCGGATGAAAATTTTTATTACAATAAAAGCAAATATTATGCACAATTAAAAGAAGAGATGATAAATAGTGACACTATTTATCAATGGCGAAGAACTTATGTTAGAGAGAATAAAAGTAAATTATGTCCTACTTTAACTGCAAACATGGGAACTGGTGGTCACAATGTACCACTTATTATTGATAAAAAAGATATAAGAAAACTTACTCCGCGAGAATGTGCAAGATTTCAAGGATATGATGATAGTTTTATATTGAGTGACAAATTAGCTAATTCAGCATTATATAAACAAGTTGGTAATTCTGTAACTGTACCAGTTATTGAAGCTATTGCTAAACAAATAAAAAAGGCTTTAAATGTGTAAATATATTGATGAACTTAAAAAAGTAAATTATACTAAAAATAAAATTGATGATATTGCAAAAAAACATGGATTAAAGTCAAGTGAATTAAAAAAATATTATCAAACAAAGTTTTTTAGCAATATAGCTGAAGCAGTAAATTTAAATAATTTATCAAAATTAAATATTGAAGAAATTGAAAAATTCTTGGATAGTGAAACATTAAAAAATGAATTTAAATTTATAAAAACTGATTTAAAGAAAATTATTGAAAAATCATTATATATTGCAATGACCAATGGATTTAGTAATAATATCAATCACGTAAAAAGTGGTGTTATGACTGCAAATGCAGGAGATAGTGCAGAATTTATATTCGTGGCACGTGCAATTTTAGCAGGATTTAATTGTAGTAGTGTTGACGTTAGAAGTAGTAGATATGATGCGATCATTGATTATAATGATAAACTTTTAAGAGTTCAAATAAAAGGTATAAGTTCGGCAAATTTTATAAGTTTTAAAGATAGAGACAGAGGTGGTCAAGGAATAGATCATAAACATGAAACAAATATAGGTCAACGAATAACTTCAAAAGATTGTGATGTTTATGTGGCAGTTGATAAACAAGTTGGTATTTGCTATATTGTACCAATGAGTTGGGCAGATTCACTATCTAATGATAAATGTAAAAATATAAAATTAAGTGAAGTTACACAATATAAAGAAAATTGGGATATTATAAAACAAACTACAAGGGAATCGGATGACATTTAATAAAGTTTTAGAAAATGTAAATACTTACGAAGCGGGTAAGCCAATAGAATTAGTTGTAAGAGAATATGGTGTTAATCCAAAAAATATTATAAAGCTAGCATCAAATGAAAATCCTTATGGGACAAGTCCAAAGGTTGTAAAGAAATTAAAAAAAGTAGCCAAAAGTGCTTTTGTGTATCCTGATGATAGTATGTATGAATTAAAAGAAGCATTAGCTGGAAAATTTCAATGTGAAGAAAGCAATATAATCATCGGTGCTGGAAGTGATCAGGTGATTGAATTTTGTGTTCATGCAAAATGTGATAAAAATAGTAAAATACTTATGGCTAAAACTACATTTGCAATGTATGAAATTTATGGAAAACAAACTGGCGCGACTATTTTAAAAACTCCAAGCGATGAACACAATCTTGATGAATTTAGAGAAATTTATAAATCACAAGGTGCAGATATAATTTTTCTTTGTTTGCCAAACAATCCATTAGGAGAGTGTCTTGATGCTAAAGATGTTTATAAATTTTTAGATGAAATTGATAAAAATACTTTAGTTATACTTGATGGTGCTTATCAAGAATTTGCAACTTATAAAGATAAAAAGAAAGCAATAATTCCAAAAGATGTGATAAAAAAATATTCAAATGTAATATATCTTGGAACTTTCTCAAAAGCTTACGCTTTAGGCGGAATGAGAGTAGGATATGGTATTGCACAACAAGATATAATAACAAATCTTTATAAATTAAGACCACCTTTTAATATTACAACACCAACATTGGCAAGCGCAATTGAAGCTTTAAAAGATGAAAAATTTGTAAAAAAATGTATAAAGAAAAACTTTAAACAGATGAAAAGATATGAGCAATTTGCAAAGTTAAAAAAGTTTAAATATATTCCTAGTTATACAAATTTTATTACAATGTGTTTAGGAGATTTTATCTCAAAAGACATAGCTCAAAAATTATTAGAAAAAGGTGTCATAGTAAGAGATATGACTGGCTATGGATTTAATGCAATAAGAATAACAATAGGAACACAAGAACAAAATACAAGAGTATTTGAAATACTTGATGAAATAGTAAAAGCCAATGAATATTAAAGATAAAACAAATGAAGAATTGGAACAATTAGCACAAGATATTAGAAGTAGAATTATTGAAGTGGTATCTAAAAATGGTGGCCATTTTAGTTCAACTCTTGGAGCAGTTGAATTAACAATTGGTATGCATAAAGTTTTTGATGCAAATAGTGATCCATTTATTTTTGATGTATCTCATCAGTCATACTCTCACAAGCTTCTAACTGATAGATGGGATGAATTTGAAACACTTAGACAATTTGATGGATTAAGTGGATTTACAAAACCAAAAGAATCTAAATTTGATTATTTTGTTGCAGG
>JAOZVJ010000120.1 GCA_029938215.1 Arcobacteraceae bacterium
TATCATCAAAATATAAATTTTGACCAACCACAAAAATTCTTTTTTCTAGTTTTAGATTATGTCCGATTACTATTAAGATTTTTTTATTATTAAGTATATTTTTTGTTTGATTTAATCTTGCATCAAGCTTATTTAAAATCTTTCTTGCTTCTTTTTGTTTATTTAAAATATTTCCAATATCTTTAATTGTGTTGATAATATCATCTAACCTATCAAGTTTTACGATTTTTGTTTTAATATTTAATTTTTTTAATTTTTTTGATAATTTGATACTACTGTTTTGCATTATTACAATATCTGGTTTTAAACTTATTATTTTTTCCAAAGATGGGGAGAAATAGCCCCCAACTTTTTGTTTACTTTTCGCATTTTCTGGATAGTTACAAAAAGTGGTATTGCCAACTATTTTATTTCCATCACCCAAAGCATAAATAATCTCATTTATAGATGGGCTTAAAGCTATAATTTTATCATATGCAAGTAGATTGGTGATACTTAAAAATACAAAAAGAAAAAGTTTCATTAAAATTTAACCTTTACACCTGCATAAAATGCTCGTGGACTTGTAGCATATCCATCTACAGTTTGATAATATTTATCTGTAATATTATCACATTTTCCATAAACTTGGATAGTTTGTGACATATCATAGTTAACAACAGTATTTATAGTTGTGTAATTACCTGTTTGAGCATCAATTGTGTGTGTCCCAAAAGTATATTCAACTCTATCTCCAATGTGTTGAGCATTTAAATTTATATGATAATTTGCAAAACCATAATAATCAATAGCAATATTTGTTATGTTTTTTGGTCTTTTTGCCAGCTGATAATTATCTTCATCTTTTGCATTAAATATTGTATGATCAAAATTTAGAAGAGTATTTTCAAATATTTCATCTTGATATTTAAACTCTAGTCCTTTAATTGTTGATTTTTTTAAACTATTATAATATTTATAATTAGTTGACGAATACAATATTTCATTTTCTATATCATTTGTAAAATATGTTAATTTAAAATTTTTATAACCAAATTGTAAATCAAAACTTTTAACCAATTCCGGTATTAAGCTAGTATCTCCTGCCCAAGAATCATATAAATTATATAGAGATGGTATTTTGTATGATGTTCCGTAGTTTGAACTAATATCAAAGCTATTGCTAAAAAAGTATTTTAATCCTAATTTTCCAGTAGTTTTATTTTTAAATTCACTATATTTATCTTTTCTTATTGTGGCTGTTACAATTGTTTTATCAACTTTATTGCTACTTGTAATATATAAACCACTAGAATCTGTATTCTTGTTGTTTACAATATCTTTTGAGTCTTTTTTATTTGCTCCAAACAAAACAAATGAGTCGTTATTATTATAATTTATTTTTGTGTCTATACCAAATTTGTTATTTTCTCCATCAAATTTTTTGGTATATCCAGTTGGATCTTTTTTTAAAAAAGTTGCCTTCGTATAAAATATTTTACTATAGTTATCAGGAGAATAGTTGTGAACAAAAGATGTATTTAAAATTTTATCTTTTTGAGAAATAGTATGTCCGTTCTGGTCTGTTATTGACTTATCATAATCAACTTCTGTATCAATATATGTATACTTTATATCAATTATATCATTGTCTGACAAATCATAAGATACATTACTGTTTAATGTTTGATTTTTATATTTATCATCTTCATATTTATCAATATTTTCATTTCTTGTTGCTCGCGAAGTGAAACCATCTGTTGTAATTTTATTAAATCCAACATAAAAAGAAAATTTATCAATTTTTTGTGAAGCAGATAAATTTATTTTTTTTGTATTAAATGAGCCGGCTTCAATGTTTGAATTAATATTCAATTTTTTTGTAGCTTTTTTTGTAACTATATTAATAATACCAGCAGTAGCATTTGCTCCATATATGCCACTTTGAGCACCTTTGATTATTTCAATTCTATCAACATCACTTATAGTCAAATGTTCTATTTGAGCTTGCCCTCCAGTAGTTGTTGGATTATTAAATTCAACACCATTAATAAGTATTAAAGTGCTTCCACTACTAAAACCCCTTAGATAAAATGATACAGATTGTCCTATTCCTCCAGTTTGACTTACTGTTACGCCAGTGGTATTATTCAAAACTTGTGCTATTGAAGTGTAATGCTTTTCTTCAATTTCTGCACTTGTAATAACTTCAATATTAGATGTTACATCTTTTATTGATTGTTCTGTTTTTGTAGCACTCGTAACAGTAATATGCCCCAAATCATCAGCGCACAAAACATTTGCTAATAATGCACTAGCTACTAAACTTAATTTTATTTTTTTATTCATTTTTTTTCCTGCTTTCTCAAATTTTTGAGTCTAATTAAATATAGCGATAAAATCGCAACTAAATTTTTAAATTTTTTTGATTTTTAATTAAAAGTAGGTAGAGGAGGGGCTTGACTTGGCTGTAGATATTCAAAGGCTTTTCTATGGTATTGAAAGTTTATATCAATAGCACACAGTTTATTGATAGTTGAATACATAGCAATAATTGCTAATGAAAAGTATCGTTTACCATAACCTCTTAAGTGTTTCATTTTTGGATTTTACTAAAAATTAACTTTTAGTATGCTTTTCATATAATTCATCAAGATAATCATTTGTAATTTTATCTTGATTTGTTTTTTTATATTCTAAACTATCTCTTGTTTCTTTGAGTTCGTCATATTCAAAATATTCTAAAAATTTTTGATTTATTTCAACTTCTTCACCAGTTACACTTATAAGATGTTTTATTTGGATTATTAAATCCTCTCTCGTTTCTTCTGTATTCATTATTTTCTATCTTTTTTTATTAATTCATAAGCTTCATTTATCTCTTGAAGTTTTTTTGTTGCTTGGTCTATTATAGATTGTTTAGCACCTTGTCCTGTGATGATATCAGGATGATTTTGTTTTACAAGTGTTCTGTATTTCTTTTTAATTATTGACATATCATCGCCTTGATTAGCACCAAGTATTTCATAAGCATTTCGTAAGCTATCAACTTTATTGTTTTTATGTTGCTCGTAAAATCTTTCAAATTGTGCTATTAGTCTTTCAAAATCTGCTCTTTTGACCTCTAAAGAATTTGCAATATCCTCCATAATCATATATTCAGTTTTACTAAAATCAGCATCTATAAAAGCTAAATTTAAAAGATATTCCATCACTTTCAATCGCTTAATATAATCTCTTTTTGTAAGTTTTAAATATTTTTTGCATATATCAATAGTATTGTCAAAACTTTTTAATTCGTTTTTATAAATTTCTTTAAGTTTTTCTCTTACCTCTTCACTATTTTCAAAATGCGACGAAATATCTGTAAAAGTATGACTTAAAAGTTCTGCTTCAAGTTCACACACTTTCCCGTCAGCTTTTGCAACTTTTGCCATAAGAGCAATCAGCAAACCACCTTCGTGTTCTTTTAAATTACCTTGAAATTTTTGTTTTGTATCTAATTTTATATTCTTATAATCTTCAGATTTGTAACCACGATTTATTATATAAAAAATAAATCCCACAATAAACAATACTAATAGTTTTCCCATTTTTAATCCTAATTTCTTTTTGAGATGAATTTTATCAAATGTTAGATAAAATGTCCGCTATAATTTAATTTTTGGAGTTTTTATATGTTTGGTATGGGATTTATGGAAATATTTTTAGTGCTTATGGTTGGAATTATTGCTTTAGGACCTGAAAAATTACCAAGTGCTGTTGTGGATATCGCTAAATTTTTTAAAAAATTCAAAAATAGTATTGACAATGCAAAATCAGCACTTGATACAGAATTAAAAATATCAGATATGAAACAACAAGCGAATGATTTTAAAGCAAGCATTAGTGATGTTACAAATACGGTAAGAGCGGATTTAGGCTCAATTAATTCAGATAGAATTATGGAAGATATCAATATGGACAATAAACCAAAAGAAAAAATTGCAATTCCTCAAAAAAAGATAAAAAAAAGAAAAAAGAAAAAAGAAAAAAATATAACTAATACAGAGGAAGCTTAATGCTAAAAGATTTAAAACCTCATATTGCAGACCTAAGAAAAAGATTAATGATATCCGGAGTTGCTTTAATAGTGGCATTTTTTGCTTGTTTTATGT
>JAOZVJ010000121.1 GCA_029938215.1 Arcobacteraceae bacterium
TGTTACTTCATTTTTATAATCCTACCTGCCCATTTTAGCAGTTCGCTTGACAATAATCCAAGCTTAAATATGCTTGTTGAAGATTTTATTGATTTTAATGACAATATTCCAACTTGTGGAATAGTCGAGATAAAATTTGATTGTGAATCTTGGAAATATATAAATTCGAAAAATGCTTCTCTTATTTCTTTTGATTATCCTAAAAGATATAAATAAAATTATCTTTTAGGATAAATAAACAATATTAGTCTATTATTTTAACAAATATGCTTTTATAATTTTTTGTTCTTTTTTTGGTTTGCTTTTAAAACCAACAGGAACATTTTCTAATTTTTTCACAACAGTATAACTTTCTTTATTTTTAACATATCCAAAAATAGTATGTCTTCCATTTAAATGTGGAGTTGGAACAGTTGTGATAAAAAATTGACTTCCATTTGTATTTGGTCCGGCATTTGCCATAGCTAAAACGCCTGATTTATTAAAGATAGCTTTATGAGTAAATTCATCTTTAAACTGTTTGCCCCAAATAGAAACTCCACCTCGCCCTGTACCTGTCGGATCTCCTCCTTGAATCATAAAGTTTTTTATAATTCTATGGAAAACAATACCATCATAATAGCCATTTTTTATATGTGTTACAAAATTTTCAACAGCAAGTGGTGCTAAATCTGCTCTTAGTTCTAATTCTATTTTTCCTTGAGTTGTTTCAAATACCGCAGTTTGGTTGGAAGCAAATAAACCAGTAAGCATAATCGCTAAAAAAAACATTTTTTTCATTTTTGTCCTTGTTTGTTATAAATTTGAGTGCAATTATATACTAAATATGCTTTAATTTTTTAAGCTTCTATTGTATGATTTGAGATAATCTTAAATTCACTAAAATCGCTTTCAGTAAGTTTTAGATATAATCTTGCAAAATTTTAAATTACGGAGATTCATTTATATGAAATTTACAGCAAAAAAAACAGATGAAGCAAATGCAGTTGTAACTGCAACTATTCAAGCAGATGCTATTGCAAAGAGTTTGGATAAGATAGCAAAACAAGCAGCTAAAACAATGGATGTACAAGGTTTTAGAAAAGGCAAAGTTCCAGTATCGGTAATAAAACAAAGATATGGTGCAAAAATGCAAGAAGATGCTCAGAGTGAAACATTAAGAGATATTTATGCACAAGCATTGGCAAAACTTAAAATAGATAATTCAAACATTGTTGGTGAACCAGCAGTTGTAAAATTTGATAAAAAAGAAGACGGAAGTATTGATGTAGAACTTAAAATATCTTCTAAGCCAGAAATTGATTTGGGTGACTATAAAGCACTTTTACCAGAAATAAAAACTAAAAAAGTTACAGTAAAAGAAGTTGATGCAAGAATAGATGAAATGGCTTCTTCACAAGCTCCGCTTCAAAAAATTAAAAGAAAAAGAGCAGTTAAAGATGGTGATTATGCAATAATTGATTTTGAAGGTTTTAAAGATGGAGAATCGTTTGCTGGTGGTAAAGCAGAAGGTCATTCTTTACAAATTGGAAGCAATTCTTTTATTCCTGGATTTGAAGATCAAGTTATTGGTATGAAATATGAAGAAGAAAAAGAAATAAATGTAACTTTTCCAAAAGAATATCAATCAGAAGATTTAGCTGGTGCTGAAGTTATGTTTAAAGTTAAGCTTCATGAGATTCAAGAAAAAGGTACGCCTGTAATTGATGATGATTTTGCTAAAAAAATATTAACAGATGAAAAAGAAGCAACAGTTGATATGCTTAAAACTAAAGTTAAGGAACAAATAAAATCAGAAAAAACAAATAGTTACTATAATGATGAATTAAAGCCAGCATATTTAGAGGCTCTTGTAAAAGCTTTAGATTTTGCAGTTCCTCAAAGTATTTTGGAACAAGAATTAAATCATACTTTGAATAATGAAATCAAAGGAATGAAAGAGGAAGAGATTAAAAAACTTCAAAAAGATTCTAAAAAAGTTGAAGAAATGAGAGCAAAAGCAGAACCTCAAGCAAAAGAAAGTGTAAAAGCTACATTTATTATTGATGCGTTGGCTAAAAAAGAAAAAATTGAAGTAACTGATCAAGAAGTAACTCAAACAATTTACTATGAAGCAATGATGACAGGTCAAGATGGTAAAACTATTATGAAACAATACGAAGAAGCAGGATATATGCCGGCAATTAAAATGTCAATGATGGAGCAAAAAGTTGTAAATAAACTTTTAGATGAGAAAGCAGGAAAATAATGTCTTATATACCAGTAGTTGTTGAACAAACAGGAAGAGGCGAGAGAAGCTATGATATTTATTCTCGTCTTTTAAAAGATAGAATTATAATGTTAAGCGGTGAAGTAAATGATGCTGTTGCATCTTCTATTGTTGCTCAACTTTTATTTTTGGAAGCTGAAGATCCTGAAAAAGATATTTATATTTATATTAATTCTCCAGGTGGAGTAGTTACAAGTGGTATGAGTATGTTTGATACTATGAATTACATTAAGCCTGATATTTGTACTATATGTATAGGTCAAGCAGCTTCTATGGGTGCTTTTTTACTAAGTGCTGGGGCTAAAGGTAAGAGATTTGCTTTGCCACATAGTAGAATTATGATCCATCAGCCTTTGGGTGGTGCACAAGGACAAGCTACTGATATAGCAATTCAAGCAGAAGAAATTTTAAGAATGAAAGATCAATTAAATGAACTTTTGGCCAAACATACTGGACAAAAAGTAGAAACAATAAGAAATGACACAGAAAGAGATAATTTTATGAGTGCAAAAGAGGCTTGCGATTATGGTCTTGTAGATAAAGTTATTGATAAACACGAATAGGATATTTTGATGATAAGAGATATTGTAATTTATCCAAATCCGATTTTGCGAAAAAAATCTGAAGATGTAATAAAATTTGATAAAGAACTTCATACTATTTTAGATGATATGTATGAAACGATGGTTGCAGATGGCGGAGTAGGGCTGGCAGCGGTTCAAATTGGGATATTAAAAAATATTGTTATTATTAATCTTCCAGAAGAAGATAAAGAAAAGCCAGAATATGATATTCAGATAAAAGAAAATTTAATAGAAGCAATAAATCCAATTATTACAAGTATTGATGGAGAATATTCTTTTGTTGAAGGGTGTTTAAGTATTCCAGGATTTAATGAAGAGATAGAAAGAGCTAAAAAAGTTACTGTAGAATATTTTGATAGATATGGGGAAAAACAAAATATGGAAGCAGAAGATTTTTTAGCTGTAGCGTGGCAACATGAAACAGAGCATCTAAATGGTCATTTATTTGTTGAGCATTTATCTTATTTAAAACGAAAAAAATTTGAAAAAGAATGGAAAAAGAAACTCAAAGATAAAAGAAAACACTACAACCTGTAGTATTTTTATTCCCATTAATTTTTATAATATCCAACTGTTTAAAAAAATAATTTTACTGAATTTCTGTCTTAAACATTTAGGTTGTTATAAAACTAAAGCGCAGAAATCCGGGGACAGTATACCAATTAAATTAAGTAAAAATAAGATTTAATATAAAGAATTTTTAGAAAAAACAACAAATGATAAAATAATAGAAAAAAAATAAGAACAAGCAAACCCTATGGAGATGATAAATTTTATGATAAAATAAAATTATTAACAGACATAGATTATAAAAACAAAAAAGCAGTGAGACCTAAAAAGGATGAAAGATGAAATTAATTGGTATACTGTCCCCGGATTTTTTAGGTTTTTATTGTAAAGGTAAGTTGTTTTTACACCATTTACCTCTTTTGATACTCTTCTGTTTTCAGCATCGTAGTAGTATGTATGTCAAGCGAACTCTAAAAATGGGCAGATAAAAATCTAAAATTGTTACACTCTGAAACTTAAACCAACACTACTTTTTACCAATTATTTATCTAAATTTCTATCAATTTTCTCCTTATTCTTAAAATTAATTGAATCTAATAATCCAGATTCTTTTTTCTCTTTTAACCTATAACTGTCTCCTTGAATATTTATAATATGCGAATGATGTAATATTCTGTCAAGAATAGCTGTAGTAACAACCTTATCTCCTGCAAATATTTGTACCCATTTGCTAAATACTAAATTTGAAGTTAATATTA
>JAOZVJ010000122.1 GCA_029938215.1 Arcobacteraceae bacterium
TTTTCTCTATTTATTATATAATAATCTGTTAAGACATTTTGTTCTTTACCGTTTACTTTAATTTTAAAATCTTGTTTTTGCAATAAGTTTTTTTCTTTTAATTCTTTTATTATTAATTTTGAAAGGTCTCTTTGTCTATATAATTCTCTAACATTATCTATAATTTTTTGAGATACTTCTGTTAGTTCTTGTTTACCATCAAAAATTGGTTCTTGTTTTTTCTTGCCTACGACATCTTTGTTATCATCGATAGCTATAACACTTGATATTGCATTTTTTTCATCTTTTGCATTTATAATAAGAAATGGGTAGCTTTCCATAAAAATTGGCAAAGATAAACTTTTATTGTTTTTGAAAATATTATTTTGCGGATTTAAACCTGCAAAAATAGCAAATTCATTATTGTCTCCGCCACTTATTAGCACAGGCATACAACTAGAAAATGAATTTATTTCATTTACTCCAACTGGTATAAGACCAGTAAATTTACCATCTTTTCTTACATCTATTCTATCAAATTTTACAGATGCAAAATCACTTTTTTTTAAGATTTTTATATTTTCAAACATTTTTCTTTCCTTGTTTTTATTTATTATAAAATATTATTTAATAATATCATATTTAACCAAAATTATTCAATAAGATTTCAATATCACACATACTATATTAAAGTATCAAAAGGCTCAAGTCCAAAAACTTTTTCGCACAAATGACAATCATAGCATTGATTGTTGCATTTTGTTAAAACCTCAAGAAGTTTTTTTCCTTCTGGTGTGTCTAGTTTTGTTTTTTTGTATTCTTTTGGCTTATCGTTTTTTATATCTTTATTGTATAAAAATATAAAAGGTTGATTTAATTTTTCTTGATTAACTAAATCCTCAAAAGAAAACACATCACCACAAGAAGTTGTAAGCATTTGCTCTGTATTTTTTTTATATTGACCATCTAAAATCATCAACCTACCACTAATTTTAAACACATCAACACAAGAAAAATATTCATCTAGCATATCTTTATCTTTTACTATAAGATTAACACCTGTTCGTGGTAAATCAGAAAGTTCTGGAGTTCTCCATTTATCACAACTTATATGACTTAATTTGTTATTTCCGTTAAAATAATTAAACACACCACCTATTAAATTATTTACACTGTCATGTTCTGATTTAAAAGGACAATCTTGCATACAAAATTCAGTAACCAGCATATATATTTTTCGTGGATTTTTTAAGTTTTCATTTGCTATTTTTATCTTTTTTAATTCATTCATATTTCGACTTAAACTTCTGTCTACTTGTATAAAATTATATCCTATATTTGCGTAGTTTAAAAATGATTGAGTATCTTTTATTAGATGGTTTACACTATTTTTCCATTTCATTTGAGGAAATTCTTTTTGTAAAATTCCAATTTTCATCAAATGAACATTTGAAATTGTACACACTCTTAAACCTCTATCATAAAATGTACCAATCCAATTTATAAAAGCCCTTAAAATATTTGAATTCAATAATAATTCCGGAGGATGTACAGTTTCATTTAAAGTTAAAGATATATTTATTTTAAAATCTTTTTGAATTTTAAAAAGATAATCAAGTTGCTCATCCGTAGCACTCACCCCCATCACATTACCATATTTTAAATTTGTAAAACCATCATTATAAATAAATTCTTTTCCAAAATAAATATCATCTATTTCACTTCTTAGTTTTGGTGAAGCATTTTTAATATTCTCATAAAACAATCTGCCTCTATATGTATTATCAGGGTGAGCTATTGAAAATCTTTTTTTATATTTACTATCTTGCCTGTCGTCTTCAAATAAATCCAAATATGGATTTGGTGTTTCATATACTCCATTTTCCAAATAATACAAATGCTCAAAAAATATTTCTACATCATAAGTTCTTTTTACCAACTTATTGTTTGTTTCTGTTTGTCTAAGATATTTAATACCACTAAAGAAAAAATTAAAATTATAGTTATACCAATTATTAGGTCTTGCCACAACTTTTATACCTTGATTGTATATCTCTTGAAATTCTCTTGAAAACATTCGTATATCTTCTTCTATACTTGGTGAATATTTATTTGCTAATTTTTCATCAAATATACCAATCACATCAAAAGAATATTTATTTGACAAGTCAGATATAGCTTTGTAATATCCTTTAATATGTGACTCTGTAAAGATTGTTGGCTTAAAAGGATTTACACAAATCAATAGTAAAACTGCTTTAATTTTATCTTTATTTTTTTCTATAAAAGCTGTGTATTTTTCAAATTGTTCTGCTGTTAAATTTATATTACTAGGTATTATCATTTTTATTCACCTTAAAAACTACCTGTCATATCATTAAGAGAGTCAAATTTTTCCATACCAAACACCTCTTCACATTTATGACAATCATAGCATTGATTTTTGCAATTCATAAGTATATCTAAAAGTTCTAAGCCCTGCTTTGTTTCAAAAATTTCTTCTTCTTTTGTATCTTTTTGTATTTTTTTTGTATATACTGTAGCAATTTTTGAAGCATCCCTATCTTCTCGTATCTTTTGTTCAAAACTATCAAAGCCACTCATATATATTTTGGTATCTATTTCTTTATATCCATCTAAATTTACAAGTCTTCCGCTTATTTTTAAAATATCGACATACTTAAAATATTCATCGGTTATTTTCTCATCTTTTAAAAATATATCCACACCAATTCTTGGTAATTTATTTGCTTTTGAATTTCTCCAGTTATCACAACTTATATGGCTTAATTTGTATTTATCAGTAAAATAAAACCCAGAGTCTATTATTTGTTCATTTATCAAATCATGCTCTTTTTTAAAAGGGCAACTATACATACAAAATTCACTTGCTAATAAATACAATTTTTTTTGATATTTTTTATTTATCTTATTTATCTTTTTTAGTTCACTTATATTTCTTACCAAACTTCTATCAAGCTGTATATAGTCATATCCTAAAGTTGCATAATTAATAAAACTTTGTGTATCTGTGATATTATGATTTACTGTATTTTTAAATTTCATTTCAGGAAAATTCTTTTGAAGTATGCCTGTTTTTATAAGATGTATATTTGAAATTGTACAAACTCTCAATCCTTTATCATAAAAAGATTTTATAAAGTTTATAAATTTTTCTAAAACTTTTTTATCATATAGCAAATCAAGAGGTGGATTTAAAGAATTTAAAGTGAGTGAAATAGAAATACCAAATTCATCTTGTATCTTAAAAAGATATTCGATTTGTTCATCACTGGCATTGACTCCCATAACATTTCCATATCTAACAAATTTCATACCATCATCATATATGAATTCTTTACCAAAATATATATCATCAATTTCACTTATAAATTTATCATCACTATTTTTTAAATATTTATAAAACAAATCGCCGCTTAATGTTGCATCTGGGTGTGCTATTGATAATTTTTTTTTATACTTACTTTGTTTTAAATCTTTTTTTTCAAAAGACTTATCTATACCATTTTCTAAAAAATTCAAATGAGAAATAAAAAACTTTTCATACATAGTTCTATGTAATAAAAACAAACTAGAATCACTAGGAATATAAAATCTTATTTCCTTAAAATGATGAAAATTATAGTTGTACCAATTATATGGTCTAACAATAGTTTTTATTCCTTGCTTATAGTACTTTGTAAATTCTTGTTCAAATTTTAAAACTTCTTCTTTTAAATTTGGGCTAAATTTTAAACTAGCTGTTTCATTAAAAAATCCAATAGGAGTAAGATTGTATTTTTTTGTAATATATACCATATACTCATAATAATCATCGAATTTATTTGCACTTTTAAAAGGTGTTATGTTTAATAAAATCAAAACACCTTTTATTTTTGTATGGTTTCTTTTTATAAAATCTTCATATAATAATCTTAAAGAATCATTAAAATGTATATTTGATGGTATTATCATTTTTGTATTAAATTAAAAACAGACATACTGCTACAATTGTGGCAAAATAGTTTCTATCAAATCACCTTTTCTCTGTAAAAGTATTACATTATTT
>JAOZVJ010000046.1 GCA_029938215.1 Arcobacteraceae bacterium
AGCTTTAAATATCGATACAGATAAAGAGCAAAAAAAATACACAGATCAAGAAGCATTAACGCAAATATCTAAAAAACTTAATTTAGAAATACCTCAACAAATCAATAATTTATTTAAATCTGAAATTTTACATAATACTGTTGTAGATATAAAAAATGTGGAAGAGGAAATAATTAAGTTTTTAGATTCTTAATATATTTATCTGATAAAAATAAAGAATCCAAAAAAGTACAGTTTAAATTAAAATGATAAATATTAACTTCTCATTTACATATACGGAAATTTATTTTATATTTGTAAATTTAGTAACATTTATAATATATGGATTTGATAAAATACAAGCACTTACAAACAATAAAAATATATCAAGAGTGTCAGAGGTTAAACTATTACTTTTAGCAGTATTTGGTGGTAGTCTTGGAGCTTTAATATCAATGCTACTATTTAGGCATAAAATTAAAAAGTTATCATTTGTGATAAAGTTTATTTTAATTATTATAGTACAAATCTTAGGATATTATTTTATAGTTTTATAGCTATAATATTGTTATGAAACTATACATAGATGGTAATGTGATCCGGCTACACTACTTCATACAAAAAGATGCACAAAACTTTGCTAACTCTTTTAATAAATTTTTACAAAGTATTTAAATTATGATTATCTTGGATTTTGAAACAAATAGTAGTAATGAACACGATGTTATTGAAGCAGCTGCTGTAAAAGTAGAATTAATAAATAATGAATATATCATAAAAAATAAATTTCACAGATACTATCTATCAAGATATCCTGTTAATCCATACTCTTATGAAGTGCATAAGCTTACTCCTGAATTAATTTTAGAATATCGCAATAAACAAGAAATAAAATATAGTTCATATTTCAAAGAAGATTTAGATTTTATAGAATTTTGTAAAGGTTCAACCACTTTAGTAGCTCATAATATTAGCTTTGAACTTCGTCATTTAAGAGGACTAATTGAATTTGAAAAACATTACTGCACTATGAAAGAAAACAAACAAATAGTTAAAGCTCTAAATAAAAATGGAAATATTAAAAATCCTAAATTAGATGAAACTTGTATGTTTTATGGTATTGATTTTGACCCAAATGCTTATCATAGTGCAACTTATGATGTAAGTAAGACTTATGAAATATTAAAGTATATGCAATAAGAAAAAATGGTATCAGGCACCAAAAAGGGAACAAATCTTAACCATTCCTTAATTTATTCAGTTTAATTTCCGCTTATAATTGTTTAAAGTCACAAATTTCACCATCGTAATATTCGATTGACCCATCTTCAATTTTATAATACCATCCATGAATGTCTAGCTCATTATTTTTTATTTTTCTATATATTTCTGGATATGTTAGAAGATTTTCAAGTTGATGTTTGATGGATATTTTTTCGGTAGTTCGTAAAATTTTTTCTTTATCTTTTTTATCAGAAGTTGCTAATAAAGTGTATTCTTTTGCTTTTTTGCCTAATTCAAGCCATTTTTTTACATGCACTAAATGTGGTTCATTGCTTAGATCTTGATATAAAGCAGCACAAGCACCGCAATGACTGTGACCACATACAATAATATCTTTTACATTAAGCACACTTACTGCATATTCAATTGCAGCACTGCTACCATGAAAATCATTATCTCCTTTATATGGAGGTACAAAATTGCCAATATTTCTTAAAATAAACATATCGCCTGGTTTGCTATTTACTATTAATTCAGGTAAAACTCTGCTATCACTACATCCGATAAATAAAATTTCAGGACTTTGACCATTTTGAACTAAATTTTCAAAATTACTTTCCATTTTTGGAAAATGTATATCTTTAAATTTTTTATTGCCTTTTATTAGATTATCTATTTTCATAAAAATGAACCTATCATATTTATTTACCTTGTGTGGCTTTTTATTTCTTTTTCAATTTTTCTTTTTTCAGTTCCAGTATAATTTGTATTTGTAATATTATCTCTAATTTTTATATCATCTTTCCCGCTAAATTTTTTACCGCCAGCATCTTCTACGATTTTTTGTGCAATATCACTTGCTTGTTGTGCTACAATATTTGTTTCTTTTGCAACTTTTGCATTTTCCTGTGTTGCTTTATCAATATTTACAATTGCTTTATTTATTTCTTCTATTTTATTTTTTTGAGTTGCACTATCTTTAGCAACAGAATCAATAATGCCTGTAGTTTCTGAAATATTTGTACTTAAAGCTTCAAATCCGCCTATCATTTCATCTGCAATTTCTTCACCTATTTTTGCTTGAACTGTCGCAGATTCAACTAGTGCTTTAATTTCACTTGCGGCTTCGGCACTTCTATTAGCTAGGTTTCTAACTTCACCAGCAACAACAGCAAAACCTTTACCAGCTTCTCCTGCTGTTGCTGCTTCTACTGCTGCATTTAATGATAAAATATTTGTTTGAAATGATATTTGGTCAATTACACTAATCGCTTCATTAATGGTATTTACTTTATCATTTATTTCCAACATAGATTCAGCTGTTTTTTTAGCCAATTTCTGACCATGTGCAGATGAAGTATTTAAACTATTAGCTAAATTTGCCATTTTTTTACTATTTTGTGTTGTATTTTGAATATTTTTTGTAATATCTAATAAAGCATCTGATGTTTGATTTACAGAATGAGCTTGTTGTGTAGATGATTGGGCTAATGAATCAACATTTTTAGCAAATATTTTTGAAGTTTGTTGTAATGCCATACCATTTTTAAGATTTTGTGTACTTAATTTTGTAAGAGTTTCCCCTAAATAATTCACTCTTTCAAAAAGTTTTTTAATACTACCTGTTGTTCTTCCTTTTGATTCTATTCTAGCATCATAAGAATCTGATGAATACAATTCTAGTGTTCCCAAAACTCTATTTATATTATAATTTAATGAGCCTATTAATTTATTTACAATATTTGCTAAATTATTAATTTCTGGATTATTTGCATCAGCCTTAATCTCAACATCCAAACTTCCCAAAGCTACTTGTTCGCATATTTTACTACTTTCTCTTATAGCTTTAGCATCTTTTTTTATACCATTAATAGTTTTTTGAATATTTTCATTTAAAACTTCAACCATTTCACCAATTTCATCCATGCTTTTTATTTCAAAAGGCTCAATTGAATCAACTTCATGGTCTAAAAAAGAGAAGAAAAGTCTAAGTTCATTTTTTAAAGCTCTTAATGGGTCTGTTAATTTTTTAGCAACCAGCCAAATAATAATAATAGCTAATAATATAAAAATTATCGATACAACAACTACAAAAAACACAGTATCACTTATGGTTTCATCAGCTTTTTTAAGTGAAAAAGTCATATCTATGACACCAATAACATCACCTTCTTTTTGATTTGCATGGCACATTAGACATTCTTGTGTAGCCATCATAGGTCTTAAGACTCTTAGAACATGTAAGTTATTTGTGTATGTATCAATAACTTGTTCTTTTTTTGTTTTAAAGCTTTTTAAGGTTTCTTTATCTTTTGTGAATGCTGTATCTGGAGAATAAAGCTCTATGGTTTCTTTACTTTTTGCCACAATTAAACTTTTTAATCCTTTTATGCCATTTCTACTATCATCTTCTGCTTGTTTAATAATTTTTGGATCACCTGTATTCATGGCATTTTTTAAAGTTAAAAAAACAGAATCTGTCAACATATTTAAAGAATCTTTTGCACTTTGTTTTGCTAAAGAATCCATTTGGTGAGAGGTTATGTAATTTGTTACAATATTAGATAAAGTTAAAACTATTACCACGGGAATAATAATTTTTGTAGATATTTTAAGTTTGCTTAGTTTGTTAGCCATGTAAGACCTTTATGATTATTTGTTAATAGAATTATAGTGAAAACAAACTTAACCCAAAATATCATTTATTTTTTTTAAAAGCTTAGAAGTGATATAATTTAATATAATAAATAGTTACTAGGAATTAATATGCAAACAGTTATTTTAAATTCTCCTTTTGATATGCATCTACATTTAAGAGATGATGAAATGCTCAAACTTGTAGCCCCTCTTAGCTCAAAAACATTTTCTGGTGCGTTGATTATGCCAAATTTGATGCCTCCAGTTGATGCAAAAGAAGCTCTTCTGTTTTATAAACAAAGAATTAAAAAAGCAATTGGCGATAATGATTTTGCTCCTATGATGACATTATTTTTTAAGAACTACTCAAAAGAATTTTTGGAAGATATAAAAGATGAGATAATTGCGGTTAAACTTTATCCAGCAGGAATAACAACAAATAGTGATGGTGGCGTTGAAGTATTTGATACAGTAGAATTAGCACCAACTTTAAATGCAATGTCAGAATTAAATATTCCTCTTAGTATTCATGGCGAATCAAATGGCTATGTTATGGATAGAGAAACTGAGTTTCTGCCAGTTTATGAATCATTAGCAATTGCTTTTCCAAAATTAAAAATAATTATGGAACACATTACAACAAAAGAAGCGGTTGATTTGGTACAAAAATATGACAATCTTTACGCAACAATTACTGCACATCATTTGACTTTAACTCTAGATGATGTTTTAGGAAATATGTTAAAGCCACATTTATTCTGCAAGCCTATTGTAAAATCTTATAAAGATAGAGAAGCTTTGGTAAAAATTGCCACAAGTGGTCATCCAAAAATTATGTTTGGAAGTGATTCTGCCCCTCATTTAAAAGAAAATAAAGAAAAAGATAACGCTGCTGCAGGAATTTTTACAGCTCCTATTGCTTTGCAAATTTTAGTACAATTATTTAATGATAATAATAAATTAGAAAATCTTCAAAAATTTGTTAGTGATAACGCTTGTAATATTTATGGTTTAAAGCCAAATAAAAAAACTATTACTTTTAAAGAGAAAGATTTTAAAATACCTGATTTTTATGAAAAAGGAACACAAAAAGTTGTCCCGATGTATGCTGGAGAAATTTTGAAATGGAGTATTGAGGCATAAATTTCATTGGTATAGTTATTAATCAAATCAAACAAGATTTTAAAAATCAAACTATACCAAAATTAAAAATTATTTTAAAATAAATCAGTTCTTAAAATAGCGCCGTTACTTGCGTTTGTAACCAATGCTCTATACTGTTTTAACCAACTTGATTTTAGTTCTTTTTTAATAGGTTTAAAATCAGCTTTTCTTTTTGCTATTTCTTCATCGCTTAAATTAACAGATAAGATATATTTATCCACATCAATATGGATTTCATCTCCATCTTTAAGCAAACCAATCATTCCACCTTCAGCAGCTTCTGGACTAACATGCCCAATACTAGCACCTCTAGTAGCTCCGCTAAATCTACCATCAGTAATTAAAGCAACTTTATCACCAAGACCCATTCCCATAATCAAAGAAGTAGGAGCTAGCATCTCTTGCATACCAGGACCTCCTTTTGGTCCTTCGTAACGAATTACTACAACATTTCCAGCTTTTACTTTATGGTCAATAATTCCTTTTATAGCATCATCTTGACTATCAAAACAAACAGCAGTTCCTGTAAATACTCGTTCGCCTATAATACCAGCAGTTTTAATTACCGCACCTTGTTCGGCCAAATTGCCGTATAAAATTGCAAGACCACCAACTTCACTGTATGGGTTGTCAATAGTATGAATAATATTTGTATCTTTTATAGTTGCATTTGCAATTTTTTCTAAAGTTGTATTTCCCATAATAGTAAGATTGTCAAGAAGTATATCTTTTCCTCTTTTTGTCATTTCATGCATAACAGCACTTACACCGCCAGCTCTATCTATATCTTGCATATGAATTGTAGTTAAGCTAGGACTTATTTTTGCAATATGTGAAACTTTTTTTGATACTTTATTTACATCTTCGAGATTAAAGTTTACATCTGCTTCTTTTGCAATTGCAAGCATATGTAGAACAGTATTTGAGCTACCGCCCATTGCCATATCAACAGCAAAAGCATTTCGCACAGCATTTTCATTTAAGATATTTTTCATATTGTATTTTGCTTTTTCTTCTTCTGATTTCATAAGTGCAATTTCACAAACTCTTTTTGCAGCTTTTCTATATAAAACTTCTCTCTCTTTTGTAAGCGCTAAGATAGTTCCGTTTCCAGGAAGTGCGATACCCATAGCTTCCATAAGTGTATTCATAGAGTTTGCAGTAAACATACCACTACAACTACCACCACCTGGGCAAGCATTGCATTCTATATCAGTAAGTTCAGCTTCTGTAATCTCTCCAGCCTCAAATTTTCCAACAGCTTCAAAAGCGGTTGCCAAATCAATTGGAGTTCCGTCTTGCGTGTAGCCCTTTGCCATTGGACCACCTGAAACAAAAACGGTAGGAACATTTACTCTTAAAGCACCCATTATCATACCTGGAACAATTTTATCACAATTTGGAATAGCTATCATTGCATCTAATTTATGTGCATTCATAACTGTTTCAATACTATTTGCAATAATTTCTCTTGATGGAAGTGAAAAAAGCATACCATCATGACCCATAGCAATACCATCATCTACACCAATAGTATTAAATTCAAACGGTACACAACCAGCTTTTCTAATTTCATCTTTTATGATATCAGATACTTTATCTAAGAAAAAATGTCCAGGAATTATCTCTATAAAAGAGTTTGCAACACCAATAAAAGGCTTATTAAAATCTTCATCTTTTAGTCCTGTAGCTCGTAAAAGCGAACGATGTGGTGCTCTGTCAAATCCTTTTTTTACTTCATCACTTCTCATGAAAAATCCTTGTTTGTATAAATTTTGAAAATTATAGCAAAAAACCCTTTACAATTAAGTTTTTTTTTGTTATACTTCCACTCCATTTTAAAATAATATAATTTGCGGGAGTAGCTCAGTGATAGAGCATAACCTTGCCAAGGTTGGGGTCGCGAGTTTGACTCTCGTCTCCCGCTCCAATTATTTTAATAATGCAACAATAATACCTTTGATATAAAATATCAAAAATACATGCGAGTGTGGCGGAATAGGTAGACGCGTTGGACTTAAAATCCAATTCCGGTTTCGGAGTATCGGTTCAATTCCGATCATTCGCACCACTATTATATTGTAGAGAGTTGACAGAGTTGGTCGAATGTACCGGTTTTGAAAACCGGCGAACTTTACGGTTCCGGGGGTTCGAATCCCCCACTCTCTGCCACTATTTTAAAATCATTTTTACTTAATACTATTAAAATGATTATGATGGAGCTATAGCAAAGTTGGTAATGCCCCGGATTGCAAATCCGGTATGCGTTGGTTCGAGTCCGACTAGCTCCTCCAAAAAAATTAATTACTACATCATTAGATAATAAAGAAACAAAATCATAAGGCAATAAAATATTATGGAAGAACAAGAAACTACCAAAAAACCAGCTCAGAAGAAACCGTATCACAAAAAACAAAATAATAAAAGAACGCATATACCAGTAAAAGGTTTAACAATAGAAGAGCTTCGAATGAAGCAACTTGAAGAATTGATTAAAACAGCAAAAGATTTAAATGTGGAAAATCCGCAAGAACTTCCAAGGCAAGATTTAATTTTTGCTATACTTGAAGCTCAAACGAGTGCTGGCGGATATGTTTTATTTACAGGAATTTTAGATATTAAAGATGGTGGTTTTGGTTTTTTAAGAGCAATTGATGGTAATTTTAGTGATACTTCAAGCGATAGCTATGTAAGTGTTACACAAATTAAAAGATTTGCTTTAAGAAGTGGAGATATTGTATCAGGACAGGTTCGTCCTCCTTCAAAAGAAAGCGAAAAATATTATGCATTATTAAAAATTGAAGCTATCAATTATCTTCCAGTAGAACAATCAAAAAATAGACCTTTATTTGATAATTTAACCCCACTTTATACAACTGAACGATTTCAATTTGAATATGAACCAGCTAAAATGACAGGTCGTATTATTGATATGTTTGCTCCAATGGGCAAAGGACAAAGGGGTTTGATTGTTGCTCAGCCAAAGACTGGTAAAACAGAACTTTTAAAAGAATTAGCACATGGGTTAGAAAAAAATCATTCAGATGTTGAGCTTATGGTGCTTTTAATTGATGAAAGACCAGAAGAAGTTACAGATATGCAAAGAAGTGTAAAAGGTGAAGTTTATAGTTCAACATTTGATTTGCCAGCACAAAATCATGTAAAAGTTGCAGAGATGGTTATAAATAAAGCCAAAAGAATGGTAGAGATGGGTAAAGATGTTGTTATTTTACTTGATTCTATTACTAGATTAGCTCGTGCTTATAATACGGTAACTCCATCATCTGGAAAAGTTTTAAGTGGTGGTGTTGATGCAAATGCTCTGCATAAACCAAAGAGATTTTTTGGAGCTGCTAGAAATATAGAAGAAGGTGGAAGTTTAACAATTATTGCAACCGCTCTTGTAGAAACTGGAAGCAAGATGGATGAAGTTATCTTTGAAGAATTTAAAGGTACTGGAAATTCAGAAGTTGCTTTAAGTAGAAAAGCAGCCGATAGAAGAGTTTATCCTGCTATGAATATTATAAAATCAGGTACTAGAAAAGAGGAGCTTCTTTTACATCCTGAGGAGCTTCAAAAAATATGGATTCTTAGAAATGCAGTTGCTGAAATGGATGAAGTTGAATCATTAAAATTTATTTATTCAAAAATGGCAAAAACAAATAGCAATGTAGAATTTTTAATCTCTATGAACGCATAAAAGAAATTAAAAATTAAAAATATGAAAGCTGGCGTTTTTGATAGTGGAGTGGGTGGTTTAACTGTTGTTAAGTCTTTGCTTGAAAATCAAACTTTTGAAGAAATTTTATACTATGGCGATACTGCCAGAGTTCCTTATGGTACAAAAGATAAAAATACTATTATAAGATATTGCCTAGAAGCTTTAGAATATTTTGAAAATTATGATATTGATATTTTAATAATAGCTTGTAATAGTGCTAGTGCTTATGCTTTACAAGCCCTAAAAGATGTTGCAAAAATTCCAGTAGTTGGAGTGATAGATTCTGGTGTTTTGGCAGTTAAAGAAAAAATCAAAGATAAAAAATCAAATATTTTAGTAATCGGAACAAAAGCAACTATTAATTCAAATCTTTATGAAATTGGATTAAAAAATGAAAATTTTAAGAATATAACATCTATAGCAACACCACTTTTTGTGCCTTTGGTAGAAGAAAATATTTTTGATGGTAAAATTTTAGATTCTACAATGGAGCATTATTTTAAAAATTTAAAAAATATAGATGCGATAATTTTAGGGTGTACGCATTTCCCTTTACTTGAAGATAAAATTAGTTTATTTTTTAATAAAGCAGTTACAATTCACAGTGGTGATGCTATTGTGAATTTTTTAAGAAGTAGTTATAATTGTACTAAAAAATATGAGAATACAAAAATTACATTTTTTGCATCTTCCAATCCTGAGGGATTAAAAAATGTTGCAAAAAAATGGCTAAATAGATTGCTTTAAGGAAATAAAATGAATCAGGTTTTAGCTTTAAAATACAGACCAAGAAAATTTCAAGATTTGGTTGGTCAAGATACTATCTCAGCGACACTTTCACTTGCTCTTGATTCTGATAGATTATCTCACGCCTATCTTTTTAGTGGACTTCGAGGAAGCGGTAAAACTTCTACTGCTAGAATTATGGCAAAAGCTTTGGTTTGTGAACAAGGTCCTACCTCTAACCCATGTGAAGTTTGTGCAAATTGTAAAAGTGCAAATGAATACAAGCATCTTGATATTATAGAAATGGATGCAGCTTCAAATCGTGGTATTGATGATATAAAAGATCTTATTGAACATACAAAATACAAGCCAAGTAGTGCTAGATATAAAGTATTTATTATAGATGAGGTTCATATGCTGACTCCTCAGGCTTTTAATGCACTTTTAAAAACTTTAGAAGAACCGCCTGAATTTGTAAAATTTATTTTAGCAACTACGGATCCTTTAAAATTGCCAGCAACTATTTTAAGTCGAACTCAACATTTTAGATTTAAAAGAATCCCAAACAAAGATGTTATACATCATTTAATTCATATTTTAAATTTAGAAAATATTACTTTTGAAGATGAAGCTTTGGAGATTTTAGCAAGAAGTGGACAAGGAAGTTTAAGGGATACATTAACTTTACTTGATCAAGCTATTATCTTTTCAAAAGGAGCTATAACAACTTCAGCAGTTACAGATATGATGGGTATGATTGATCCAGCTTTTATGCAAAATCTTTTTGATACTATTTTAGATAAAAAAGATACTAAAGAATTTTTAGAAGAGTTAGAAAGTTATGATGCTGGTCAAGTTATTGATGAAATGACAATTTTTTTAAAATATAAAATGCTCGCAAATGATCCAAAATTTGATACTTTTTTATATGATAGGTTTTTTAGAATATTAGGTGATGCAAAACAATTGTTAAGCCTTAATAGTGATGCTGGTTTTGTGCTTATTTTGACAATGTCAAAAATGATGGAAGCGACAAAATTAAAAACAATTGATGAAATTATTGAAGAAGTTCAAAATATAGAAGCACAACAACCAATAATACAAAATACTCAAATTAACAAAACTATAGAACCTCAACAAAAACAAGAACAACTAGATTCTAAAATTAAGCCAGAAGAAACTCAACAAACACAGCAACAAATTAAAACAGAAGATGTAGTAAATTCTTCACAAGATTTATATCAAAAAGTAATAGATAAAGTGTTTGAAAGAAGTCACGATTTAGGTGAATGTTTTGAAAAAAGTTTTGCTTTTGGAAAGTTTGAAAATAATATTCTTACTATAGATAGTAAAGCAGGCGGAGATTGCAAACAAAAATTGTATAAAAACTTTGCTTTATTGAGAAATTTTATGGAAAATATTTATGGAAACAATATTGATATAGAATTTAACAAAATAGAACAACCAAAAATTATAAAAAATCAAGCAGAAACAGGCTCTATGATAGAAGACATTGAAGTAAATGATTATGGCATATCACAGCCAGTATTGGCACAACAAGAAACAAATATAAATGATATTTTAAATTCTTCTATGGTGCAAAAAGCAGTTGAATTATTTCAGCCAGAAGCACCATTAAAAGTTAATAATAAAGTATAATAGTATTGAATATATAAAATAATAAAATATTAGTAAGTAACTAGTTTTTTTCAGTTATAAGTAGATAAAATGACAAAATGATAGATTTAGATAACCAAACAGATAAAAAATTTGATATAGATTTTTTAGAAAAAATTTTAGCATCACAAACAGATAAAGATGTAGAATTAATAATAACATACAATCAGCAAATACAACAAATCAATGATGAATTTAGACAAAAAAATGAACCGACTGATGTGCTAAGTTTTCCACTTGATGGTGAAAATATGCCATTAGGAAGTATTGTGATTTCTATTGATTTTGTTGAAGAAAAATCAAAAAAATTTAGACACAAAGAAGATGATGAGTTAGCTTTACTCTTTATACACGGTCTTTTGCATCTTTTAGATTTTGATCATGAAATAGATGATGGCGAACACAGAAAAAAAGAAGAAGAATTGATTAAGAAATTTGATTTACCAGATAGTTTAATAGTAAGGAATATATAAAAATGGATATCTTGATATTTGTAGTTTCTATGGGTGCTTTGATTTACGGAGCTGACCATATAATAAAACAAAGTGAAAAAATAGCATTTCATTTTAATATTTCACCATTTATAATTGGGGCTACTTTGATAGCACTTGGTACAAGTCTACCAGAAATGGCTGTAAGCATAAGTGCATCATTAAAAGGTAGTGGTGATATAGCTGTAGCAAATGTGATAGGAAGTACGATTTTTAATATTTCTTTAGTGCTAGGAGCTGTATTTTTAATAGCAAAAAATATAAAACCAAAAAGGGATTTATTTGCCAAAGATTCTTCTTGGTCTTTATTTCCTATATTGATATTTATTCTTATGAGTATAGATGGAAAATTAAGTATGTTTGACGGATGTTTGTTTGTTATGCTAATGTGTGCATATTTAATGTTTTTAATTCAAAGTAATCAAATTGACGAAACAAATGAAGAAGTATCAAAAGAAAAATTTGCATGGATAAAAACCTTGATTCTACTACTTGTTGGTTTTGTTTTTGTTGTTGGTGGTGCTAATTTAGCTATTGAAAGTGCTGGAAATATTGCTAGGGTTTTTGGAATAAGTGAATGGATAATTGGATTGTTTTTAGTTGCTTTTGGCACAAGTTTACCAGAGCTTGTGGTAAGTATAAAAGCTGCTCTCAATAATAATGCAGATATGGCAATAGGAGCAATCATAGGTAGCAATGTAGCAAATTTTACTATGGTTTTAGGATTTAGCTCAATGGTAAATCCTCTAAATGTAGATCTTAGTGCAAACTTTTTTGATATAACTGCAGCTTTGATAGTATCTATTATGCTTGTATTTATAACTGCAAACAAACTATACAATAAAAGTGCAGGAATAGTTATGATGACAGTATTGGCACTTGTGATTTCAAATAGTTTTTAACTTTTTTTGTTTATATAAAATCGTATGATTAAAAAAATTTTACTAGGTGTTTTTTTATCTATATCACAAATTTTTGCATTAAATTTTACTGTCGCTTCTTACAATGTAGAAAATCTTTTTGATTTAAAAAATGATGGCACAGAATATGAAGACTACAAGTTATGTAAGAAAACAAATTCTCGCTTGAAAAATGTAAAATGTTGGAATAGAAAAAAACTAAATACAAAATTACAAAATCTTTCAAAAACAATAAAACACTTAAACGCAGACATAATTGCATTGCAAGAAATAGAGTCAAAAAAAGCTCTTAAACTTCTGCTCAAAAAACTTCCTAGATATAAGTATAATCGCTTTTTAAAAAATCATAATGCTTCTGTTGGCGTTGCTGTTTTAAGTAAATATGAGATATTAAATACAAAAAATATCCATACAAACAAAGCTGATAAATATGCAAGACCAATTTTAGAAACAACACTAAATATACAAGGTTTTAAACTTAAAATTTACAATAGTCACTGGCGTTCAAAAAGGGCAAAAGAAAACACAAGAACAAGATATGCAACAGCACTTAAAAATGAGATTTTTAACCTAGATGAAGATATTGATTATATACTACTTGGAGATTTTAATTCAAATTACAATGAATGGAAAACTTTTAAGCACAACAAAAAGCTTAACAATACATATGGCATCACAGGAATAAATCATATTTTAAATACCATTGAAGATGATAAGTTAGTATTGCAAAAAAATATTTATAATTATCAAAAAAAAGTACATTATAATCTTTGGCTTGAACTGTCTAAAAATGAAAGATTTAGCTATAAGTTCAGAAGAGAAAACAACACTCCTGATAATATATTATTGCCATTAGCTTTATTTGACAATAAAAATATTTCATATATAGATGATAGTTTTAAAGTTTTTAAACCAAAATATTTATACGAAAATAACAAAATAAACAGATGGAATAAAAATAAAGGATATTCTGATCATCTTCCAATAATCGCATCATTTACTACCGATGTAGTTTATAAAAAAACTCCAAAAAAAATTAAAAAAATAAAAGGTATAAAATACAAAAACATAAGTCATCTTTACAAAATAGAACATATTTCTAACCCTATAAATCTAAAAAATGTAATAGTAATATACAAACACAAAAACAATGCTATTTTAAAACAAAAAAACAATCGTGCTATATATGCTTATAATTGTGCCGATAATTTAAAAATAGGCGAAATGTACAATTTAACAATAAACGAACTAGAAGATTATAATGATTTACTTGAGATAAAAAACATCTGTAATATTAAAAAAATTAAAACATTTTTAGATTATAAAAGTTTATATAAAGATGGAAATAAAATAGATATTTTCGACACAAAATATACAAATGAAATTATTAAAAATTTAAAAGGTACCTATAAAAAAGGTTATTTATATTTAAAAAATAACCGAAA